>JAYVJD010000332.1:0-2617 GCA_043769625.1 Pseudomonadota bacterium
GCCCGCCATGAATTCATTTCGTCACTGTCCGGCCCGTTCTCGCTTAATGCCGATCAAACGCACAATGCGACCGTTATCGGCATCGACAGCGACTACATGAAAGGTGGGCATTTGTTCAACGAATATCGCGTCCGTGATGCGCTATCGGGTCGCGAAGCAGAAGCGGCGATTGGCTTGCGCAATCTGTGGCCAGTGGCGCCGGGGCTTACGTTGAACACCAACTTCGAACGCGTTCACTCCGTAGGCGGTTCGGCTGGGAACGAGTCGACGGCAGGGGCTTTCGGTGTTGAATATACGGCCAATCCCTTGTGGAAGGGAACCGGTCGTCTTGAACTGCGCTACGGAACCCAAGCGGATAGCTTACTGCATACCGTGGGTTTGGGATTCAAACTCAACAAAGACTGGACGATGTTGAGCAAAAACATTATTTCGCTCACCAAGAATAAGGGCGCCGCGATAGGCGAAAAATGGCTCGAGCGTTTCCAATTGGGCATCGCCTATCGCGACACCGATCACGACGTTTGGAATGGCCTGGCTAGAATCGAGCACCGAGTAGAGCGTGACACGACCCAAGTCAATGAAGAAACTCGGCGCAATATCGAGTTGTTTTCGACACATTTGAATTATCAGCCGCGCAGCGATCTGGTCCTTAGTGGTCGCTTCGCGGCGCGATGGCTTAAAGATTTCTCTTATGGCAGCAGCGATAAATCGAATGCACAATTGGTGGGCGTACGAGGCACCTATGACATTAACAATCACTGGGACGTAAGCGCCTCTGCCAGCACAATGTTCAGCCAAGGCGCGGCCGGGCGCAAAAATGCTTTCGGTGTTGAGGTTGGTTACATGCTAACTGCAAATCTTTGGTTGTCGGCGGGCTACAACATTTTTGGATTTAAAGGCGAGGAATTAAGCGGCAGCGATTACACCAATCAAGGGGCATTTTTGCGCATGCGCTTCAAGTTCGACGAAGATCTGTTCGCCGCCAAAAATCCCAAAGTTAACAACACGCTGCCGCAAGACTGAGCCCATGAACAAAATGCACGCTTTTCGCGTCAATTTATTTGCGGTCATGGCGACCCTGCTCTGGGTTGTTGTGACTTCTATTGGTGCAGTGGCCGCAGAGCAAGCCGCGAGTTCGGCGCAAAGCAATAAGGTTGGCGCGGGGTTGCGCGCAGACGATCCGGTGCGCAATCTACAGATGCGATTAAAGGATCGAGTTGCCAACGGGGTGTCGATTGAAGCCTACGCCGTTGCGCTGGCGCAAGCATGGATTGACTATGCGCGGGAATCTTATTTCCGCAAAGATCGTCGCGCGTTGCTTGAGGCTTCAATTGAGGCGCGGTCAGTTATTGAAAATATTGAGCGTGAGGGCATCGACGCGAAAGTGGATGCTCGATTGATCGCTTCGTCGGTAAAGCTACGGGACGATTTGTGGCGCAAGGCAGCAATGTTTAAGCGTAGCGAATATTTTACTTGCGCGACTTGGCAAACAGCGCGACTGGAATTGGCGCTGATCGCAGCCGGGCGTGCGAGTAACGACATGGGTTGGCGCGCGGCGCGGCCGGGCGTGCGGCGTGCCGAGCGGTTCGCGCGCGAAGCCGAAGCAAAAATTAACGCCTGTGCCGAGCCCAAGCCGGCTATCAAGGCAGAAGACCCGTCAGTCGCCAAGCCGGGCGGCGAGGAGGTTATCGCTACACCGCCGCAAGGCGGAACGACGATAGATGCGGCGCTGCGTCTGGGCCTGCCGGATCGTGTGCACTTCGCGCGCGAAAGCGCTGAAATAAGTGATGTAAGTGCATTAGTGTTGGAACAGGTTTCCTATGTCATGCGTGCCCATCCGGCAACTGTGTTGGACTTGCTCGGTTACGCCGATGAACTTTCGGGAAAGGACGATAACGAGAAACTAGCCTTGGCGCGTTCCCAAGGGGTGCGCGACTATTTGGTAGAAACGGGCGTGGGACGCGAGCGATTGGCTATTCGGCCAGGCGCAAAGTCATCGAACGTAGGCGCAACAGCGCTAGAGCGGGCCAAGGCACGTCGCGTCGAGTTCGTTCCGACGAGTAGCGAAGGTGCGCCGCTGGAGTATCAAGACAAAGATCTTCCAACGGAGGGGCCGTCGGGCACATAAAAATTGAACGCAATTGTGATCAATGCCAAAAGGCAATGGCCGGCCACCCAGTACCAGTGCGGTTCTCCAGCTAGGCATTGCCACGACCCAGTATCCACGAGGCTCCTGGCAAGGTGCGCTGGGGCGGCCACGCTTCGGTTTCGGCAAGCCGCTATATGCGCAATCGCGGTTAGGATACTCGCCGCAGCGGCAGCACCAAACGTGAAGAATACGACGGCCATTTTCGGTGGTCGGGCGGCCGAGTCTAGTTCGATTGTGCGCTATCAAGTTCGGGTGCAAGCAGAGTGGATATAGTTTTAATTTCTCGGTACGCTTTCGGTTGGCTGGTTTTATTCGCCTCTGCCTTTGCCAATGCCGATAATCTGACCCACGCCCAGCGCTTGTTGGAGGGCAATCAGCATCAACAAGCCTACGAATATCTTAAGTCCGTGGAGACCGAATCGATCGGCGAACCCAGCTTTGATCGACTGTTAGCGCAAGCTGCGGCAG
>JAYVJD010000333.1:0-7098 GCA_043769625.1 Pseudomonadota bacterium
GCCCCCAACAAACGCCAGCGGCTTAGGTGTAAAAAAGGCGCTACAACATTATGTCGAAATGTCTCGGCGAGCATTTTTTATTATTAACATAAGCATTTGATTAAATTGAATTATTTGTAGCCAGCGCGATCCATTAATTTGACTGCCGTTGCTTGCAATTCGCCTGCCTTGGCGACGTTAATCGGATTCGATTTGAACGCGCCCCAAGCGGTCACCGATGCGGCGGGCTTGATGTTTGGGTTCGCCGGAAATTCCAAATCCAGATCGGCGTAAAGATTTTGTGCTTTGTCGGACGACAACCATTCAAGAAATTTTTGCGCATCGGCGGCGTGCTTCGAATGTTTGGTGATGCCCGCGCCGGAGACGTTGATATGTACACCTGATCCCACTTGATTGGACCAGAAAATACCGACTGGCAGCGCAGGCGATTTCGCCATCAAGCGTCCGTAGTAGTAGGTATTGGCAATGCCAATATCACATTGTCCGGCGGCAATGGCTTCGAGCATTTTGGTATCGTCGGGAAATACATCAGTGGCGAGATTAGCGATCCACGACTTGACGATTTGTTCAGCCTTGGCTTCGCCGTGCTCGGCAATGAGCATCGCGACTAAAGATTGGTTATAGACTTTTTTCGACGTGCGCAAACACAAACGGCCTTTCCATTTGGCGTCGCCTAAATCTTCATAAGTGGAAAGGTCGGCGGGTTTTACTTTTTGCGTATTATAAAAAATCGTCCGTGCGCGCACCGATAAACCAAACCATTGATTGCCCGGATCGCGTAACGATGCGGGGATATTGGCTTGCAAAACCGGCGAGGCAATAGGGCGCAATAAATCTTCTTTTGCCGCTTCCCACAAATTGCCCGCATCGACGGTGATCAGCATATCGGCCGGGGTGTTGACGCCTTCGGCTTTGATTCGCTGCATCAACACGCCTTCTTTGTCGGTGATGAATTTAATCGTCGTGCCGGTTTCTTTGGTGTAAGCATCGAACAAGGGTTTGATGTATTGCTCATTGCGCGCGGAATAGACGACTAATTCGGTTGCTGCGTGGCTGCAAGCGGCAAGGGCGCAGGTCAATCCGATTACGATATTTCTCAACATTTTAACTCCCAAAATGTAATGGCCTAGATGAGAATTATAATCATTTGCGTAAAAAATGCAAATCAAATTAATATTAATTTAATCAATTAGTTATGGTTGTTATTTAAGATGATATGGAAAAAATGCTGGAGGTTTAGCACAGCAAAAAAGAGAATTAGTCTGATTTAAATCTGAAAAGAACTGATCGAGTTACTGAACAGCAGAAGCCATACGGCGCGCGCCTTCGAAGCGGCGTTTCCAATAGCTGTCACTCATTTGCGAAATCTGCACTGACTTGCCCGCGCTGGGCGAATGAATAAAACGATTGTCGCCAACATAAATACCGACGTGCGAATACGCGCGTTGCAGCGTATTGAAAAACACCAAGTCGCCAGGCTGAAGTTCTGCGGAGTCGATGGGGTTTCCCGCCCGACTCATTTCGTAGGAACTGCGCGGCAACAACATACCGGCCGATTCTTTATACACATGCCGCACAAATCCGCTGCAGTCGAATCCGCTTTGCGGCGAGTTGCCGCCCCATTGATAGTGCGTGCCATGCAAGCCAAGCGCATACATCACGACATCAGGCTTTCCTGAAGACGGCACAACTGGACTTGCTGCAGCGCCGTAATCGGTTCGCGTCGCCGGCCCATTGCTGATGACGGGCTTTGGTGGCGTCGAACACGCTGCCAATAACAGGACGCAAACCAAGCTTAAAAGTGATGAATATTTCATATCGATAATTGTAAACAAATTCAATGGGTTGTACAGCAAATTAATCAGACGCAAAATCGCACAATTTGTGCGAACGCAATATCGATGTTTAAGTGGTCTGTGAACGACACGCTGCAATCAACGTTACGCAGAGGGAAGCCAGTCGCGCGAATGGCTTCAGACACCGGAACGAGAAAACAGCCCTTCAGAAATATTTACAAAAAGTTTCTTGCGGGCTACTATCCCTTCACGCTACGGAGTGAAAATGCTCAGCAGCAATTGAATAATCAGAACCGGGAATCGGACGTCCAGCGCTTTATTTTACAATATCGTCGAGGAGGAGTTATGAAGTTGCATCGCATGTTTTACGGAATGGTAGCTACTGCAGTGATGGGGGCAATGTCCTTTGCTGCCGCAGCACAAGAAACCATCAAAATTGCTTACATCGATCCACTGTCTGGCCCAATGGCCGCCACAGGCGAACACGGTCTGCATGAATTTCAATTTGTCGCCGAGCAAATTAATGCGCGCGGCGGCGTGTTAGGTAAGAAGCTGGAAATCGTTCCGCTCGACAACAAACTGAGCCCGCAGGAAAGCCAGATTGTGCTGAAGTCGGCGATCGACCAAGGCGTTCGCTACATTACGCAAGGTAACGGCTCCAGCGTCGCCGGTGTGTTGATTGATCAAGTCAACAAGCACAACGCACGCAACCCCGCCAGCGCCGTTATGTTCCTCAACTACGCAGCCGTTGATCCTGATTTTACCAACAGCAAATGTAGCTTCTGGCATTTCCGTTTCGACGCCAATAGCGATATGAAAATGGAAGCCATGACCAATTACATGGCGAAACAAAACAATGTGAAAAAAGTGTATGTCATCGGACAAGATTATTCTTTCGGCCATCAAGTTGCGCGCGCCGCCAAAGAAATGATCAAGGCCAAAATGCCTGGCGTGGAAATAGTCGGCGATGAACTCCATCCGTTGGCAAAAGTAAAAGACTTCGCGCCGTACATCCAGAAAATCAAAGCCTCCGGCGCCGACACTGTCGTGACCGGCAACTGGGGTAGCGATCTGGTGTTGTTGATTAAAGCCAGCAAAGAAGCCGGCTTGAACGTGAACTATTACACCTATTACGCAGCCGTAGTGGGCACGCCAACAGCATTGGGTGAATCAGGTGTGGATCGCGTAAAAATCGTCAGCTACGGCAGCTCGAATCTGCCGCCGAAGATGGAACAGTATCGCGCCGACTACCAGAAAAAGCATGGCCCGAAAGAAGATCCCTATACTTTCGCCGCTAAAAATGCGCTTGAAATGTTGACCAAAGCCATGACCCAAGCCGGTAGCGCTGAGCCGATCAAAGTGGCGCGGGTGATGGAAGGTATGAAGATGGATGGCCCGTTTGGCGAAATCGAAATGCGCAAAGTGGATCACCAGATGATTCAGCCTTTGTTCATTGCCACTTTCGCCAAGGCTGGCGTACCGGGCAACAAATTTGATGCTGAAGGCACAGGCTTTGGTTTCAAAGACGATGCCAAAATCGATAATTATGTCAGCGCACAGCCGACATCGTGCAAAATGGAACGTCCGCAATAATCAGTCGTTGAAATAAATTCGCCCGACCTAAAGTCGGGCGAATGTCTTGAGCAGTCGTTTTCCGCCGGTTTCAAATAATCAATGAACGTATAAGTTAAATACGAGGAGCGACCAGGTGGAATTTTTCCTTATATCGCTGATGCACGGCATCTCTTTCGGCTTGCTGCTATTCATGCTCTCCAGCGGATTGACGCTGATACTCAGCATGATGGGTGTGCTCAATTTCGCCCACGCCAGCTTTTACATGCTCGGCGCTTATTTTGCTTATCAAGTCAGCCACTACGTCGGCTTTTGGCCCGCGCTAATTATAGCGCCATTGATCGTCGCCGCACTGGGCGCGGCAGTCGAGCGTTTTGGTTTGCGCCGCGTGCATAAATACGGCCATGTGCCAGAATTACTTTTCACTTTCGGTCTGGCATTTCTGATCGAAGAAATCGTGCATATTATCTGGGGTCGCGCGCCGGTCGATTATCAAATCCCGGCGGCACTTGATTTCACTTTATTCAAAATTTATTCCACCTCATTCCCGGCCTACAAAGGCTTCATGATGCTGATCTCGCTGCTGATGATGGTCGGTTTATGGCTGATGATTACGCGCACGCGCATTGGCCTGATCATTCAAGCGTCGATCACGCATCCACAGATGGTTGAAGCGTTGGGTCACAACGTGACGCGTGTGTTCATGTTGGTATTCGGCGTCGGCTGCGGGCTGGCTGGATTGGCTGGCGTAATCGGCGGTAACGCGTTTGTGACTGAGCCAAGTATGGCGGCGACCCTGGGCGGCATCGTATTTGTGGTGATAGTGCTAGGCGGCTTAGGTTCGCTTACTGGCGCGTTCATCGCATCATTATTGGTCGGTATTATTCAAACCTTTTCGATCGCCGTCGATGCGTCGTTCCTCGATGTGTTGGCAAAAATCGGCATTGCCTTGCAGCCCGGCTCGCAACTGCACAATTTCTTTTCGATTAAAATTTCGCAGACGGCCAACGTGCTGCCATTCTTGTTGATGGTGTTGATGCTCATCGTGCGTCCGCGCGGCATCATGGGGACCCGCGAATCATGAGCGCCGTACCGCAAATTCCTGCTCAGAACTTGGCGATACGCTGGGGAACCTGGATTGTTCCCGCCATTCTGGTTGCACTGCTACCGCTATTTTTCAAATCCGGTTTTGCCATTAATGCGCTGAATGAAATCGGCATCATGATTATTTTCGCGCTGTCGTACAACATGTTGCTGGGGCAGAGCGGCATGCTGTCGTTTGGCCACGCGGTATATTCCGGCATCGGCGCTTATATCGCGATTCATGCGCTCAACCTCATCGGCAAAGGCAGCTTCTCATTTCCGGTTACGCTGGTGCCGTTGATTGGCGGACTAGCCGGTATGTTATGTGGCGTGATTCTCGGTTATGTTTCGACCAAGCGCGCGGGGACGACCTTCGCTATGATCTCGATGGGTATCGGCGAAATGGTTGCGGCGTGTTCGTTAATGTTTCCGGCATTTTTCGGTGGTGAAGCGGGCATCTCCAGCAACCGCATGACCACGCCGGGCTGGTTCGGTATCACCTACGGCCCGTCGGTCGAAGTGTATTACCTGATTGCCGCGTGGATGTTACTTGCCGTACTCGCCATGTACGCGCTGACGCACACCCCGCTCGGACGCATGATGAACGCCGTGCGCGACAACCCCGAACGCGCCGAATTCGTCGGCTACAACCCGCAGCGCGTGCGTTATCTCGCCATGATATTGGCCGGGTTTTTTGCGGGTATTGCGGGCGGTTTGTCAGCGATCAATTATGAAATTGTCACCGCCGAAGCGGTCGGCGCAGTGCGCTCCGGCAACGTATTAGTCATGGCCTTCATTGGCGGTATGGGTCAATTCTTTGGGCCGATCATCGGCGCGGTGCTGATGGTGTTTCTCGGTTTGACGTTGAGCGGCATTACCAAGGCCTGGCTGTTTTATTTCGGCTTGCTGTTTTTGTCGATGGTGTTGTTCGCCCCCGGCGGTTTGTCCGGGCTCATCATGTTGCATCAGCCGATCTGGCGCGCGAAACTCATGAGCCGCATTGCACCTTCTTACGTCGCGGCCTTGCTTGCTGGCCTAGTCGCGTTTTCCGGCGTAATTGGTTTAGTCGAGCTCACTTACCGCCGCCTTGCCGAAGCCGATCATAAAATGAAATTTTTCGGCATGGTGGTCGATGCCGAGCAACCGTTAGGCTGGATTGCCGCTTTGATTTTGTTGGCAGTTGGCGCATGGCTGTGCAAAATGGCGTGGGCGAAAGTCTCCGACGCTTGGCGCGACATCACGCTGCAATTGCAAGGAGGGAAAAAAGCATGACCTCCGCTTTGCAATTAACTGACGTGCGCAAAAGTTTCGGCAAAACCGCCATTATCAATGGCGTCAATCTCGACATTATCAAAGGCGAGCGCCATGCCGTGATCGGTCCTAATGGCGCGGGTAAATCGACGCTGTTCAATCTGGTCAGCGGTCGTTTCCCCATCTCCAGTGGCGACATCAAGCTACACGGCAAAAGCATATCCGGTTTGCCTGCTTACGAAATCAACCGCAAAGGTTTGGCGCGCAGCTTCCAGGTCACCAATATTTTTCATCGCATGTCGGTGTTCGAGAATATCCGCTGCGCCGCGATGTGGGCGATGGGCTACAAATATTCTTTTTGGCAGCGTATGAGCAAACTGAAAGACGCCAACGACCGCGCAGAAAAAGTGCTGGATGAAATCGGCCTGACCACGCGGCGCAATTCACCCGCCGGTATTTTGTCTTATGCCGAGCAACGCGCGTTGGAAATCGGCGTGACCATCGCCGGGGGGGCAGACGTGATATTGTTGGATGAGCCGACGGCCGGTATGAGCCGCTCGGAATCCGATGCCGCGGTGAATCTCATCCGCAATGTGAGCAAAGATAAAACGCTGATCGTGGTCGAGCACGACATGGGCGTGGTGTTTGGCCTCGCCGATCGTATTTCGGTGTTGGTGTATGGCGAAATTATCGCTACCGGTACCCCGACCGAAATCCGCGCCAATAAAAAAGTACAAGAAGCCTATCTGGGGACCGAGCATGTCTAAACCTATGCTTGAAGTGAGCAATCTCAACGCCTATTACGGCAAAAGCCACATTCTGCGTGGTGTAAATATGCAAGTGGGCGAGGGCGAGATCGTCAGCCTGCTCGGCCGCAATGGCGTCGGCCGTTCGACCACCATCAAAGCCATCATGGGCGAAGTCGAGCCGCATGGCGAAGTGATTTTCAAAGGTGAAAAAATTTCTGGTTTGCCAGCCCACGCCATCGCGCACAAGGGGATAGGCTATGTGCCGGAAAATCGCGATGTATTTCCGACGCTGACAGTGCGGCAAAATTTAATCCTTGGCATGAAAGGCGGCAAGCAACGTGGCCGCTGGAGCATGGACGATATGTTCCAATTATTTCCGCGTTTGCGTGAACGCGCTGATACGTCGGCCGGTGTGTTATCCGGCGGCGAGCAACAAATGCTTACGCTCTGCCGCACACTGATGGGCGATCCGGACTTGATCATGATCGACGAACCGACCGAGGGCCTCGCGCCGAAAATCGTCGATCTGGTGGCGGAGCTATTAAAAGAAATTAAAAATCGCGGCGTGTCGATATTGTTGGTCGAACAAAAATTATCCATCGCGCTGAATATTTCTCAGCGTTTATATGTGATGGGACATGGCCACA
>JAYVJD010000334.1:0-7092 GCA_043769625.1 Pseudomonadota bacterium
CGCAAGCACCCCTGCCGTGACGCCGCTGTCGCTGGATGAAGTGGTGCAGTTAACCAAGGCGAATACGCCGCCGGAAGAAATTGTGCGCAAGATGAAAGAAACACGCACAGGGTATCTGGTCAGTGCGTCTGAGTTGATCAAGTTAAGCAAACAAGGTGTGGATGACAAAGTGCTGGATTACATGCAATCGACCGCAGTCGATCAAGCGCGACGTGAAGAGCGCTACAGCAGCTACGGTCCGTGGTATCCCTATCCGTATTATTCGCCGTTCTGGCATCGCCGGCCTTACTGGTAAGTCAGGCTGAAAAAAATTGGGGCGCACAAATAGTGCGCCCTTATTTTTTCTACTTTGCCAATTGCGCAGCGCGCTGTTTTTTTCCCAACTTGGCCAGTGCTTTTACTTTGGCGTAAAAAGCAGGCAGATCCTGATTCGACTCGCGCAAGATTTTATTGAATGCCGGTTCTAACTGCGTGTAAATATTGAACGCAACGATCACGGCGTTGTTGGTCGAGGCATTGATCCAGCGATCAAAACCTTTGTAACCACCCCAGGTGATTTTCTTTTGCTCATATGCTTGCACTAAATCGCTGAAAATTACTTTCTTGCCCGCACGTTTGCTGGCTTCGTTTTGATCGCGTTTATACAGCGTTTCTAGTTTTTGCTTTGCTTCTGTAAGTAATTGATTAAATTCATCTTTTATCAATTCCGTGATGGCAATATTCGCCTGTAGCGGCGCTTCATTATTGCTCACCAACCAGCGCCGCAAACCTTCTTTTTCGACCGTGGTCGCGAACGATTCGTTGAACTCGCTATCGTCTTTCACATACACCACTTGATGCGCGAGTTCGTGGAAAATCAGCCGCGCTAATTCTGCATCAGGATAATGAATAAAGGTATTGAGCACCGGATCATCAAAATATCCCAGCGTCGAATACGCCGGAACCGACCCGATAAAAGTATCTAAATTATTTTTTCTTTGCTCCTCTGCAAAAGCGTTGGCGTTTGCCTCAGCGAAATAACCTTTGTAGCCCACGCAACCCGCCACCGGGAAACACCACTCGCGCGGCTTGAGTGAAAACTCTTCTGCGGCAAACACATTCCACACCACATAGGGCCGCTGCAAATCAGTGTAGCCGCGATAACTTTGGTTGTCCGGCAAGCCTAATTCGTGGCTAGCGAATGCACGGATGCGCAACACCGTCTCGAGTTTTTTTCGTAACGCGGGTGGCGTAGCCGGGTCGGCGATGACATCAACAATCGGTTTGCGCCGATTGATAATTTCCATCTGACCATTGGCAGATTGCGAGTAATAACTGATCTGCGAGCAGCCGGCTATGGCGACAAGCAAAAAATAAACTGCGGTACGTTGATACATTTTTTTCATCAATTAGACGACGTGATCGAATTTACCGTGGCGTAAAAAATTTTCCATGTGCTTCATCACCATTGCCGAAAATAGCATTTGCGTATGCGTCACGGGAAAAACCATTTTATCCGTCATCCCCGGCACGTCGGTCTCGGCTACGGCTACCGTTCCGTCATGCGGCACCGGGATCCCCGGCGCGACCAAACGCCCCAAACCATACGGGCGGTTGCCGGCAACGACACCGACTTCGGCCGACGACAACGTCAATGGTGGCTGCGCCATCCATTGCCTGATGGCCTTGCCTAAAATAAAACGGCCTAGGGCATGGCGCGCTAAGGCTTGCGGCACATGGGCTTTCTGGTAGGGCGAGCCGACCAACACGACGCGCCGGACGCGCGCCTGCGGAAATTCGTGCAGCATTTGCATGATCAACAAGCCGCCCAAACTATGGCCGACGCAGTAGATGGTTTCGTTATCCAGCGTAGCGATGAAGTCTGACAACTGGCGCGCGCTGTCAGTCAGAGGCTGGCTCATCGAGGGGTAATTGAAACCAAACACCTCATAGCCCGCCGCGCGCAAATGCATGCGCCAAAATTGCATACAAAATGCATGCAGATACAAACCATGCACCACAATCACGGCGGGCTTCAATGGAGGCTCTCCCACATTTTTTCCAGCCGCTTGGCGCTCACGGGCATCGGCGTTTTCAGTTCCTGCGCGAAGAGCGAGATGCGCAGCTCTTCCAGCATCCAGCGGAATTCGTCGAGACGCGTATCAAACAAATGCGCTTTGCGATTTTTTTCCGCCCGCTCTTCGTAGCGTTTCGTCAGCCCGGCGATAGCGGGCGCATGTTTACCATCGCGTTCGGGATTGGCTGCATATTTTTCCAGCCGTAAGGTGATGCCTTTAATATAGCGCGGCAAATGTTGCATGCGTTCCCACGGCGTGGCGTTGAAGCAGCCTTTATACACGAGCCGACCGAGTTGATTGCGGCAGTCGGTCGCCACGCGCGCCAAGGCGGGGCCAGCGGTATTTAGCTTGGCGCTGGCATTAAAATATTCCTTGGCCATGTCATCGGCCATGCGCAATAAACCGGTGGACACCGCAGGCAAACGTGCTCGCGCACGTTGCTTGAGTTCGATGAATTGTTTTTCGCTACGCGGTAAATCGTCATCACCGAAAAAAGCGCGGTCGGTAATGGCGTCGAGCAAATCCTGTTTCAACGCGTCCGGCGCAATGGTGCTGCGCAATTGCATCACGAGATGGTTGAGATTGCCTAATGTTTTATCGAGTTGTTTCATTTGCTCGCGCAATTCGATGCGCAATAATCGCTTAACGCCGCCGCGCATGGCGCGGTCAGCGGTTTCAGGAGCATCGAATAATTTTATCGCGGCCGAATCTCCTGCGTCTATCAGCGCGGGATAGCCGGTAAGTTTCTGACCGTGTCGAGTGAAATGGATTTCGCGCGGCAAATCACCGAAGTCCCACGCTTTGATATTGTCGCGCTCGATGCCCGGCTCGGCTTTGCCAAAAGTCAGTTGCGCTACTTCGCCGAGTTGTTCGCGCAAGGCTTTCAGCTCGCGCCCCATCGCCAGCTCTTTGCCCGCATCGTCGGTGATTTTGAAATTCATGCGCAAATGTTCTGGCGGCGTTTCGCCTTGCCACACATCGACCGGTATCGCTTCGCCGGTTTGCTTATGGATAAATTCGCGCAACGCGGTTTGCAAAGACTGCTGGCCGATTTCACTTTGCTGTAAAAATTTGGTCACAAAATCCGGCACCGGCACCACCATACGGCGCAGCGCTTTGGGCAAGGCTTTGAGATACCATGCGAGCTTTTCGCGTAATAATCCGGGCACTAACCAATCACAAAATAACTCATTGATTTGATTTAATAAATGCAATGGCGCTATCAAGGTCACGCCGTCCATAATATGGCTCGGTTCAAAGCGATAAGTCAGCGGCAATTTCACATTGCCGAGCGGCATCGAATCGGGAAATTGATCTTCGGTGATGTGTGTCGCGGCATGGCGCATGAGATAGTCGCGCGTGAGAAATAAAGTCTGTGGATTATTTTTTTCTGCGTCTTTGCGCCAAGCCTCGAAGCCAGTGCCATTAACGATGTCTTTCGCAATAATCGCATCATAAAAACCAAACAGGGTTTCATCGTCGATCAACACATCCTGCCGCCGCGCTTTGTGTTCGAGCGCTTCCACTTCTTCGATGAGTTGACGATTATGCTCAAAAAATTTCGCCCGCGTTTCGTATTCCTGCGCCACCAATGCCTGACGGATAAATATTTCACGCGATTGCGTCGGATCGACTGCGCCGAAATGGATGCGCCGCTTCAGCGTGACGGTAAGTCCGTAAAGCGTCACACGTTCGTAGGCGGAAACTTGTGCCGTGGCTTTTTCCCAATGCGGGTCAAAGTAATGCCGCTTGACCAAATGCTGTGCAGCCGACTCGATCCACTCCGGTTCAATCTTCGCCGCCGTGCGCGCGTACACGCGATTGGTTTCCTGCAGCTCGGCGGCAATCACCCATTTGTATTTTTGTTTACGCAAGCCGGAACCGGACGAGACGACGAATTTAATTTCGCGCGCGCCTTGATAGGTGTCGCCCTCGATATCACGGCAACCGATGTTCCCCAGCAAACCGGCTAACAACGCGCGATGAATTTGCTCGTAGGTCGCGGGCTTGTCGGACAAGCGCATGCCCATCTCGATGACTTGCGCATGCAGTTGCGTATGTATTTCGCGCCATTCACGCATGCGAAAATGTGAGAGGAAATTGTCGTGACACAATTCCATCAATTTACGATTGGATTTTTTGTGTTCGAGCGCGTGTCCGAAAAAATGCCAAAGTTTCAACAACCCGCTGAAGTCAGATTTTTCGTCAGCGAATTTTTCGTGCGCTCGATTGGCGGCATCCTGTTTATCTTGTGGCCGCTCTTTTGGGTCTTGCACCGACAGTGCCGACGTGATGATGAGCATCTCGGTCAAACATTGAAATTCTTGCGCGGCGAGCAACATGCGGCCGACACGCGGATCAATCGGCAAGCGCGCGAGCTGCTTGCCCAGCGGCGTCAGATTTCTTTGCTCATCAACAGCGTTGAGTTCTGCCAGCAATAAATAGCCATCGGTAATCGCACGCGAAGTCGGCGCATCGATGAAGAAGAAATTTTCTACGTCGCCGAGATTCAGTGCCGCCATTTTCAGAATGACGCCAGCAAGCGAAGTGCGCAGAATTTCCGGCGGGGTGAAGGCTTCGCGCAGGTTAAAATTTTCTTCGTCGTAAAGCCGAATCGCCACGCCGTTTGCTACGCGCCCGCAGCGACCGGAGCGTTGCCTGGCCGCCGCCTGCGAAATATTTTCCACTTGCAGCATATCGACTTTGTTGCGTACGCTATAACGCAATAGCCGCGCGTGGCCGGTGTCGATCACAAAACGGATGCCCGGCACGGTGAGCGAGGTTTCCGCCACATTGGTCGAGAGCACAATCCGGCGCGCGCCAGCCGGTTTAAATATGCGATCCTGCTCTACCACCGACAAGCGCGCGAACAGCGGCAGGATTTCCACGCCGGGCGGATGATGTTTACGCAAGGCTTCCGCCGCTTCACGGATCTCGCGCTCACCGGGCAAAAACACCAGCACATCACCGGAATTTCCCAACGACCATAATTCATCGACTGCAGAAAGAATGCCACTATTGATATCGCCTTCGTCGTCGTCGTCTTTTTCCAGCGGGCGATAACGCACTTCGACCGGATACAAGCGGCCGGAGACTTCGATCACCGGCGCGTTGTTAAAGTGTTTGGAAAATCGGTCGGCGTCTATCGTCGCCGAGGTAATAATAATTTTCAGGTCCGCTCGCCGCGCTGCCAGTTGCTTCACATAGCCAAGCAGAAAATCAATATTCAAACTGCGCTCGTGTGCTTCGTCAATGATGAGGGTGTCGTAAGCAGCAAGGTCGCGGTCGCTATGCGTTTCTGCCAACAGGATGCCGTCGGTCATGACTTTAATATACGACTCGGGCCGCGTCTTATCAGTGAAGCGTACTTTATAGCCGACCGCTTGGCCCATTTCACTGCGCAATTCTTCCGCCAGCCGAACCGCAACGCTGCGCGCGGCGATACGGCGCGGTTGCGTACAACCGATGTAGCCCGCCGTACCGCGTTTTAGCTCCAGACAAATTTTCGGAATCTGCGTCGTCTTGCCCGAACCAGTCTCGCCGCAAATAATCACGATCTGATTTTTTGTAATCGCTTCCGCGATGCGTTTCTTCTGTTCGTTGATCGGCAAAGCCAAATCAAATTCCGGGCGCGGCAGATTTTGTTCGCGTAAGGCGCGTCGCTGTACTGAGGTTTCAAGTTGCGCCGCAAGTCGCGTGAGTTGCGCATCATTGACTGGTTTGCTCGCGCGCAGCAGCGTATCCATACGACGAAATTCTGCCGACAACTTGCGTTGATCGGCCGCCATCGTGCGGGGCAATTGCGCGTAAAGACTTTTCAGCGGGGAAGGAGTAGCAGCACTTTGCATAGCGCGCCATTTTACCGCTATTATAGAGTGGAAGAAGCGATGCTTTAGTGAGCGAAATACGGCTTAAACTGAATTATCGTAACTATTTGATTTTATTTAACTATTTATTAATCACCCGCAGCGATTTCATGCTGCAAATATTTCGGTAACTTGCGCACAATGAGTTGATGCGCGGTACGTAACAAAGCTTTTGCTTCCGCCTGGCTCAACGCCTTCTCCTCTACCACCGCCACCCATTTCGCGCGCGCCAAATACGGAGCAGGAATAATACCTTTACGGTCGGTCAATTCAAGAAAGCGCTCAGGGTCGGCCTTGAAGGAATATTTTTCCGCTTTACCGTTTTCATCCAAGCCGAATAGCGCGAACATTTTTTCATGAATGCAGCAAGCCATGACGTTGCCCCATTTACGGTCCAACTTCACATGCGGGAGAGAGGCGCAGAATTTCAGGAGGGAGTCGGAGTTCATGCCGTAATTGTAAACCCGCCTTGAGCAGCAGGGCAAAATCCCATTGCGCCAAACGACAAATTACTGGCGCTGGCAGCTTTGAATATTTGATTGTCCGCTTTAATTAATTCATGCGTTCAAACCATCAAATTCGCCCCATACCGGACATTCAGCCAAACAAAAAGCTGCCCCTCAGAAGCCCGCCCGAAGGCTTTCGCATCACCGCAAGGGTGGTCGACAACTACGTATCCCAAAATTAGCATGGGAAGCCACACGATTGTCATAACATATTCTGTCGCGTTAATAGTCAACACCCTGTGCTTAGCATAGGTATATCATCGGTGTTAGTAGGCAACAAGCTGCGACTGAATTTTCAAGGCTTGCTTCGGTATTCAACTCTTCTCGAGGGAACTACCATGATGCACAAATTCCGCCTATCTATCGTCGTCCTTATCCTCATTCTAGTCAGCATTTTAGCTTTAGCGATTACCTTGGGCGGGCCAAGTAAACCTGCACCCATGCAAAGCATTAGTGATCCGTTTAAGACCGTTGATTATTCTGATCTTCCCCCCATACTGCGATTCCCTGCGCGTGACGGAGCGCAATTGGCTTACCGTGCTTATGCTTTGTCCAATACGGGCGGCAAAGGCTCCGTCATCATTGTGCATGGGTCATCTGGCAACAGCACAAGTATTCACCCTTTAGCCAAAGGTTTAGCGCAAGCAGGTTATGCTGTGTATG
>JAYVJD010000335.1:0-7064 GCA_043769625.1 Pseudomonadota bacterium
TACATGTTGATGGGGTTAGGCAAATCATCCTCGACGTAGGGCGCTTTTTTACCGCCATCGAAAACATAATCCGTGGAAAAGTGAACTATTACACCGCCCGTTTTTTTGGTTTCCTCAGCCATAATTCCCGGGGCTACGCCGTTAATTTTCATCGCTAATTCAGGCTCGTCCTCGGCTTGATCAACGGTGGTATATGCGGCAGCATTTACAATTAAATGGGGTTTGTATTGTCGAATGATTGACCGGATTGAATCGGGGTTGGCCAAATCCATGGCGGCGCGATCGACGGCCATTACCTCTCCAAGAGTGGCGAGCAAAGGTTGCAACTCTCGCCCTAATTGTCCACTTTTTCCCGTCAGTAGTATTTTCATCGATAAACTTCGGCGTCTCGCAATAATTGACCGGCGATATCGTTTGCCCCTACTCGAGGTGCGCTAGATATTGGCCAGTCGATACCTAAAGCCGGATCATTCCACAGCAAGCACTTTTCATATTCAGGGTGCCAATATTCAGTTGTCTTATATAAAACTTCACTGGTTTTCGACAGCGTGACAAAACCATGCGCGAAGCCCGGCGGAATCCAAAGCATGAGTTTGTTTTTTTGGGATAAATGAACGCCGACCCATTTGCCGAATGTGGGCGAGTCTTTTCGAATATCTACCGCTACATCGAATACTTCACCTTCGATCGCCCGCACTAATTTGCCTTGCGCGTGCTGAATTTGGTAGTGCAAGCCACGCAACACATTTTTGGTAGAGTGCGAGTGGTTATCTTGTACAAACTCAGTCGCAATGCCCGTTTTTTCTGCCAGCTCTTTTTTGTTGAAGCTCTCGTAGAAGAAGCCTCGCGCATCTTTGTGTAGCTTCGGTTCAATGATCAATACGTCCGGGATATCGGTCTGGATAATGTTCATGATGTCATCTGTCGGATATGCTTGCGCGCGTCCTGCTTAACTTTATAAGTGTATAACACATTGAATTAATTGAATATTCCTACGTAATGCTGCACGGTTTTTCGCATCCCCGATTCGTCGGTTTCTTGTGGCATCCAGCCTAATTCTTTCTTGATTTTGTCTGCGTCTATGGCATAGCGGCGGTCGTGCCCTGGGCGGTCTTTTACGTAAGAAATGAGGGATGAATAAGGTTTATGGTTTTTTTGCGGGCGCATTTCATCAAGGAGCGCGCAAATGGTGTGGACTACTTCCAGATTAGTCTTTTCATTCCTGCCGCCAATGTTATAGGTCTCTCCCACTTGTCCGTTGGCGAGGACTATTCGCAGTGCCGAACAATGATCATCTACATAGAGCCAGTCGCGTATATTTTTTCCGTCGCCATAAATCGGCAATGGTTTGCCTTTTAGCGCATTTAAAATAATGAGCGGAATGAGTTTTTCCGGGAATTGGTAAGGGCCATAATTATTTGAGCAGTGGGTTGTCAGCACCGGCAAGCCAAAGGTCTGATGATAGGCACGAACCATATGGTCGGAGGCTGCTTTGCTGGCTGCGTAGGGATTATTGGGCGCAAAGGATTTGGTTTCATCGGACGCAGATTCAGTTACGCCTAAGGAACCATATACTTCGTCAGTGGAAATATTTAAAAAACGAAAATGATTTTTGTCTGCGCCTTCGATCTCAGTCCAATAGGCGTGGGCTTGCCTCAGCATTTGAAACGTACCAACGACGTTGGTCTGAATAAAGTCTTGAGGCGCTTGAATGGAACGATCTACGTGGGTTTCTGCGGCAAAATTGATTATGGCGCGAGGGCGGTATTTTTTCAGTATGCTCCCTATCAGCTTTGCGTCGCCAATGTCGCCTTGAACAAAAATATGTTGTTCTTCGTCGAGCCCGGCCAGATGTTCCAGATTCCCTGCGTAGGTGAGCTTATCAAGGCTGATGACTTTGTCGCGCTCGTTCGCAAGCCACGTGCGCACGAAATTCGCCCCGATAAAACCGGCGGATCCCGTGACTAGAATGGATGAGTTAAACAAAACACTATGGTCCTACATTAGGAGCAAAAATAGTTATTACGCTAAGCGATTGGTTGCACGCATTTTGTATTTTTGTTTCGCTTCAAGCAAGAAAATCAATAAAACGGCCAGAAACAGTCCTGCAAAAAAAACGCCTAACGTAATAATGGCTCGTTTAGGTTTGCTTTTGCGATCGGGCTCTATTGCTTTATCGACTACTTGAATGGCGGTCGAATCTTTGGCTTCATCAACCTTGGCCAGTTCGAATTGTCTTGCCATGATTTCCATAATGGCTTCGTGGTATTTCACTTCGCGTAGTTTACGCAAATATTCCAATCCTACTTGCGGCACTTTACCGGTGGTAATTAAAGAGCCTTCTTTCGATCCAGATTCCTGCTCACGGTTTTTCAACTGGGTGCGCAGGCCAGACAGTTCTTGCAGGGCGCGTAGATAATCAGGGTTCTCCGAGGTAGCGAAAGTTCGCATCGCACCTAACTGAACTTCTTTTGCGGCAATTTGCGCACGCAATTGAGCGACGCCCTCAATGATGGCCTTGGCCTGTCCTTCCAGTTGGATAACGCCCGTTTTTTCCTGTGTTTTTTGCAGATTGAATTCTGCATTCACCAGTTCTTCGCGCGCTTGGACTAATTGTTTTTCAAAAAACTGTCGTCTCTGCGACGCTTCGGTGACGGCCAAGGTACGCGTGAGTTTTCCAAGTTCTTCGTGATAAGCATTTGCCATGGCGGCTGCACGTTTGGCATCTTCGTCATCTACTTCAACGCTGATCAGGCCATCTTTGCCCGTCGTAAATTGGGTATTCTTTGCCAGCTCTTTTCGCGTGTCAGACAAGAATTTATTTCCATAGACTTTTTGCAACTCAAAGCGCTCAAGCAAGCGATCTGCAATGGTTCGGCTCTTTAACAGGCCCAGATACATATCCGCTGGGTTTTTAATGCCGAGCGCTCCCCCTGCAGCCCCTGCTAACGCCCCTAATTGTCCAAGCATCGCGGCAGAAGTTGATTGCCCTTGCTGGGGCGTAATCAAAACTGTTTTAGCCGAATAGATATTGGGTAACATAAAACTGACAAGTAAGCCGATTAGTCCAGCTAATAGGGGCAGAGCGATCAGTAAGCGCTTGTACTTGGCCAATATAGCGATGATATCAATCAAACTAATCGGTTCTGCGTCGTCAACTTGGGAGGAGGGAAATGTGGTTAATTCAGCCATTACATTTCTCAACGATAATTGTTAGAGTCAAACGAAAACGCATCATAAGCCCCTCAATACTTTCAACCCAGCCACACCCAAGCCGAATTGATAAAAGATTTGTGTCCAGTCTTTGAAGCTTTTGGTGAAGCTGGTTTTGTCGAATTCTTCTGGCACGATGATGGCGTCACCGGGTGAGAGAGCGAGCGAGTTAAATCCACCGAACCAGCCTTTTTGGTCTTTGCTGATGACGGAGCCGTCGGCGCGGATGATGTAAATATTGGTGTCGTCGCCGTTTTTCGTCGGGCCGCCGGCTTGCTGGAGATAATCCACCACTTGTTTTTCGGATTTATAAATAAACGTATTTTCGTTATACACCGCGCCAAATACACTGATGGTTGATGGCCGGGAGGGAACAAAAAGTCGGTCACCATCTTCGAGCGCGAGGTCGGGCAAGTCTTCAATTTTCGACGCCTTGGGGGTGATTTCTAACACGATGCGGCCCGAGGCCTTGGCTTGTTTCAATTTGACGACCAGTGTCCGTTGCGTCTCTTGTTGTTGCTTGACGCCGGCAATATCCTCGGCGGTAAGCGACGCGCGGGATTGGTTGGCGGCATTGCGTTCGATTTCTTTTTCCAGTCGTTCGATGGCTTCTTCCATGCGTTTTTGCTGTAACTGGCGCGTGGATTCACGGGCGAATTCCGCGCCGAACAAATAGGGCTGTTGGGAAAAACCGCCGACACGCGCGATGAGTTTACGTAGCGTATCGCCGACCTCGACTTTGTACACGCCGGCCTGTTTGAATTCACCTTCGAGGCGGACATATTTAGATTGGCGTTCTTGCGGTACGCGGATGTCGTCCTTGGAGAAAATGGTGATGACGTCACCTGCTTTGAGCACTAGATTATCTTCAACTATAGCGCCGAGAATCGCGTTGCCAAGATTGAACGGTAGTAGGGAGGAAGATAAATCCGCCTCGTTAAAGCGCTCGATGACGGCGTAATCCCAATTTATCTCATTGGCATTACGCTGCACTTCGTCGAGGAGTTTGCTGTCGCTGGTTTTCGGCTCCGGGGTCTTTTTATCTATGCTTAGTGGGTCGATGGATTTCGGATCTTTGATCAATTGCGGGCGTATCGCCAGATTTTTTGCTTGCCAGTAATCAGCGCGGATCAGCGCTTCTTTGTCCGGCACTAAATCGCGCACGCGCAAGCCTTCGCGCCACGGAAAGCGCATTGGGTTGCCTACGTTGCCGCGTAAAGTAACGGCGTTTTCAAAGCGCGGGGAGAGCGAAAAAATATTGATTAAATCGCCGTCTTTAACCAAGCGCGCATAACCCTGCTGGTCGAGCGTGAATTCATCCACTTTGCGCACACGATGGTCTTCGATGCGCTCAATCGTGGTCTTTTTGCCGCTGGCTGTCGTGGTTATGCCGCCGGCATAGTCAATCACTTCGCCGAGGCTGGCTTGGCTTTTAAGTTCGTAGATAGCTGGCACATTAACGCTGCCGCCAACTGCCACTAAAGCGCCGACCGGGGGGATGTAAATCACGTCGCCTTGTTTCAGCGGGGCGTCTTTCGATTTGTCGCCTTTGATGAGCAGGTCATACAAATCGAATTCGGTCACCACTTGACTGCCGCGCTTGAGCTGAATCCGACGCATCGAGCCTTTGCCCGTCGGCCCACCTGAGGCGAACAGCGCGTTGACCAATGTGGAGAGCGAGCTGACGGTGTAGTTGCCCGGACGTTTAGCCTGGCCGACAACGAAAACTTGAACTGAGCGCAGACGACCAAGGTTGACGCTAAGGTCAAAGCCGCGATAAGTGCGGCCGACTACGGTTTTCATGTAGTCGGGTAATTCCTGGTATTTCAATCCGCCGACTTTGATGTTGCCGATTTTCGGAATATACACATTGCCGGTGCGATCTACCGTGGCGCGGTAGTCCACGTCGATTTGCCCCCACGCGCGCACTTCCAGCTCGTCGCCGGGCCCGACGACGTAATCAGGCGTAACGGGGATGTCTTCGACTGGCGCGAAGGTGCTGGGCGCGTTGCGAAAAAGATCATAACCATAAAGCGGCAATTCGGTGCCGAGCGATTCTTTAACGAACTGTTGAAACTCGTTTCGCTCAACAGTAGCAAAGCCGGTTTCCATTTCGCGCGGGAGTTTTTCCGTGGCTGCTTTGTCTTTTGAGTCGGCGCCGCCGATTGGCGTGTTTGCTTTGCTGCGCGCATTGGTAACTGGGGCGGGGCCGCTAATGCTGGGCAGTGGTTGCGCAGGCAAGACGCGCTCGGTATTTGGTTGGACTTGCGCCGGGCCAGGGACGGTCAAAATGCCCGGCTGTTGCGCCAAAGCAGAATGGGAAAAGCTTATGGCGATGGCTACCCACGCTGTGCCCGCTATCCAAGTTTTTAATTTAACCAAAGTCATTCCAATTACCCCGCAGATTTTGCTTTTTTAGCGCCATGCATTTCAATGCTCGAATTGTAACATAGTCGCTTTGCGCGCCCGCTTGACAAATTCGACAAAATTCAACGGCTTGGCGCTGGTTTTTATAGGGTTTAACTTGCCCCGGACGGATGCGCCGCCTAGAATGCGCCATGCGCAACATCCTGCTAATCAAAACCTCGTCACTCGGCGACGTCGTCCACAACCTTCCCGTGGCCACGGACTTGGCCGCGCATTTCCCCGGCGTGAAGATTGACTGGGTGGTCGAGGAAAATTTTGTTGATATCCCTGCCTTGCACCCGGCCGTGCGTCGTGTGATTCCGGTTGCGCTGAGGCGCTGGCGCAAAAATATTTTGCACCAAAATACCTGGCGTGAAATAGCCGAGTTCAAACTAAATCTACAACAGCAACGTTACGATGCGGTGCTCGATACGCAAGGCCTGATCAAAAGCGCGTTGATCACTTGCTGGGCGCAGGGCACAAAATATGGCTACGATTTTTCTTCTGCACGCGAGCCACTTGCGTCGTTGCTTTATGACAAAAAATTCGCGGTGGAAAAGTCACTTCATGCGGTCGAGCGCAATCGTAGGCTATCTTCGCAAGTATTTGATTATAATAAAGAAAATTTAGTTGACTATGGCGTCGCGGTAGCGCCATTAGCGCAAGATTGGCTACCTGAAAAAACCTATGTTGTGATGTTGCACGCCACTAGTCGAGCCGATAAAGAGTGGCCCGAAACGTACTGGATTAGCTTGGCAAAAAAATTGCATTCGTGCGGCGTTTTCAGCGTCTTGGTGTGGGGAAATGATGCCGAAAAAAATCGCGCCGAGCGACTGGCGGCGGCGATACCCGATGCCGTCGTCGCGCCGAAATTGACCATCAAAGACGCCGCGAGTTTGCTGGCCGGTGCGCAATTGATTGTCGGCGTCGATACTGGCCTGACGCATTTAGCCGCCGCGTTACATAAACCCGTTATCGCGATTTTTTGCGCCACAACGCCTGGCTTGACCGGCGTGTATGGCAACCCACGCGCGATCAATCTCGGCGAGGCAGGTCGCGCGCCGTCAGTTGATGCGGTATGGTTAGCCATGCAGCCAGCCATCGCATGAGTATCGCGCGCAAACTCTATAGCGCATTGCTGTGGCCCGGCTGGCCGCTATTGCGTTTGCGCCTGCGCCGGCGCGCGCGCAAACAGCCGGAATACGCGCAACACATAGATGAGCGTTTTGGTGATTACACTTTCACTTCGACGAAACCGATCATCTGGATACATGCCGTATCGCTTGGCGAAACGCGCGCGGCAGAGCCGTTGGTCAAACAACTGCTGCAACACTATCCGCAACACCAAATTCTTCTTACGCATATGACGCCGACGGGTCGCGCGGCGGGCAAAGAATTATTCGGCGATAAAATTTTGCAATGCTATTTGCCGTATGACTACGCTT
>JAYVJD010000336.1:0-2587 GCA_043769625.1 Pseudomonadota bacterium
AACTCAATGAAGCCGAGCAGCGTGCATCTAAACAAAAAGAATTGACTGGTTCATTAGTCGATATTTCGATCAAAGAAAATCAGGGCTCGGCGAACGTGAAAGCAGCTGAGAAAAAACGACAGGAAATCGAAGCGCTTGCCCACGCAGAAAAATTTAAACAAGAAATGGAAGGCTCAGGCCGAGCATCCGCTATCAAATCTGTCGGCGAAGCGGAAGCCGCAGCCATCAAGGCAAAATCGGAAGCTCTGCAAGGCGAGGGCGCAGATAAGCAACTGATGCAAACCGTGATGCTGCGTTTAGCCGAATCGTTCGAGACGTCTAAAGTGCCGCTGGTACCGCAAATTCAATTGGGCGGCGGTAACGACGCCAACGCCTTCAGCACCTTGCTGTCACTCATGAGCTCTTTAAAAAGTCAGGAGTTGATTCAAACAACCAAGAGCAAAGAAAGCTGATCCTACGCCATCGAATGCAAGGCGACTTTGTTGCCTTCGCTGTCGATAAACAAGGCGTAGAAGCCAATCTCATTTGAGATTAAGGTTTTATTTTGTAAAATATTTCCGCCTGCGGATTCGATTCGCAGCAGAGCTGGCGTGAGGTCTTCTCCGGCATTCAGATAAACCAGTGCGCCAGTTTTGGATGGCGTGTAGCCATAGCCTTTTACAATAGCGCCTCCGACCAGGCCGTTTTCCATAGGAAAAAATCCCAACTCGTTTTCTGCCATTTGGTAGGATTGCATGTCGTAATCCAAAACGAGGCTGTAAAATTTTTTGGCGCGCTCGAAATCGGCCACTGGAATTTCAAACCAGTTTAGTGCATTTTTTGTAGCAGTCATTTTTTCCCCCGAAAAAATTAGATTAATAAATAGTATTCGCTGGTTTTGCCAGTGGCTGCCTTAACAGCGGCCCGAATGTAGTGAAACGCATTTTTTTGTAACAGTTATTTTCCCCCGAAAAAATTAGATTTTATAAATAGTATTGACCGGTTTCGCCAATAGACGTCTTAACATCGGTTCGAATGTACTTAACGGCAGCGTCTCGGCATGTTTGTCGAATGCCGGCGCGTCGTAGATTTCGCAGAATTTGGCCGTGTAGGCGAAATGCGGATGATCGCAAAATTGATCGCGCATATCGCGGTCCATACCCAGATGATGGAAAAAATAATAGCCCTGGAAAATGCCGTGGTGCTGCACCATCCATAAATTTTGTTCGCTCACGAACGGTTTCAAAATCGCGGCAGCAATGTCCGGATGATTGTAGCTGCCGAGTGTGTCGCCGATGTCATGGAGCAAGGCGCAAACAACGTATTCTTCGCTCTCGCCCGCCTTGTGCGCGCGCGTCGCGGTTTGCAGGGAGTGTTGCAAACGGTCGATAGGGAAGCCGCCAAAGTCCCCGCCCAGCAATTGCAAATGCGCCATAATGCGGTCGGGCAGAGCTCGCGCGAAAGGCGCAAAGTCCTTAGCGATGATGTTCCAGTCGTCGGCGGTGCCGTTGACTAGATTAGAGAAGCTGGCGTGTTCGCTCATAGCGGCTAAAGGGTATTTTTTATAGATTAAAATGTATTGCTTAAAGTATCATATTTATGGGGAAAAGTCCCACGTCCAGATTGTTATCATCTGTGGCAAATGAAGGCACGATGCGTTCCCTCTCGCTAGATGCCCTTGAGGGAGGCGGTAACCAAACCCATGCTCATCCTAACGTTCCTTATGAACGGCAGGCGGCGATCGAGAGATTTTTTGTGTTGCGTACCTCGTCGCGAGGAAAATTTAACCCATAACCAGGGTTCAGGAAAACGAATATGTTGCGTATTAACGAAATAAAACTTCCGCTAGATCATTCTCCCGAAGATTTGAAACGAGCTCTGCTCACCAAGTTGGGTATCGATGAATCGCGTGTTATCAGCTACGCCATTTTTAAACGCAGCCCTGACGCGCGTAAAAAAAATGCGATTCTGTTGATTTATTCGCTTGATGTTGAAGTGACGAGTGAAGCGGAAATCCTGCAGCGCTTGCGCGGCAATCCGCATGTGATGCCTACGCCGGATATCAGTTATAAATTTGTCGCAAAATCGGTGGGTGAAAAAAAGCTACGCCCGGTCGTTATCGGCTCTGGCCCTTGCGGCATATTTGCTGCGCTGGTGTTGGCGCAAATGGGCTTCAGACCGATTGTGCTCGAGCGCGGCAAAGCCGTGCGCGAGCGGACCAAGGACACGTGGGACTTGTGGCGAAAAAATATTTTGCATCCGGAATCGAATGTGCAATTCGGCGAAGGCGGCGCGGGGACTTTTTCTGACGGCAAACTATATAGTCAAATTAAAGATCCGAAACATTACGGCCGCAAAGTGATAGATGAATTCATCAAGGCTGGCGCGCCAGCGGAAATAGCTTATGTGAGCAAACCGCATATCGGCACGTTTCGCTTAGTCGGCATCGTCGAAAAAATGCGCGCGAGCATAGAAGCGCTTGGTGGTGAATTTCGTTTTCAGCAGAAGGTCGTTAATTTTATTATTATAAACAATGAGTTATGTGAAATCGAAGTGGAGGGTGGTGAAAGTATTATGGCGAATCAAGTGATACTCGCTATTGGCCACA
>JAYVJD010000337.1:0-17017 GCA_043769625.1 Pseudomonadota bacterium
TCGCAATTCCGCGTGTCATCGACCATGACGAATAACACGGCCTTTTTGCCTAGAGGCTCGTGCTCTGCATAGCTCTTGCGCCACTCTTCTATTCCAAGCTGGAGATAATCCGCATAGCGTTCGGTAAAAATAGCGCTTTGCTTTTCTTCCAAACGGCTACGGCTGGCAATGTCTGGCAACACAGGATGCTTCACGACATTCTGGTGGATGGCTTCGACAAGCGGGTAATCCGCCACTGTCTGCACGAATATGCCGCCATTGTTGTGTCTGGGCGTGGCGGTTACATCAATTTGCAGGGCAAGCTTTTGGTCTTTTTGCAGCATGCGGTGATGGATGTCCTGAATACTTTTAAACCAAGCCATTCTCGGATCATGAATATGATGCGCTTCGTCATTCAATATAACGAGCTCATCGATCTCGCGCACAATTTCGCCCAGATCAGTTTTGCTGTCTGTGGTTTTGCCAACCGGCTTGGGGCCGAATGGATCGAGGAAATAATTCCTTAAGTCATCGTCATCCAGTGACGGCTCCGGTACCTCGCCCAGATAAACGCGATGAATATTAGTTAGAAAAAGATTACCTGTGTCGCGTACAACTCGGACATCATCTTGAATGTGCAAAGTCACTTGAAAATCATCTCGCCAGTTGCGGCCTGCATGACCGTTATCAGGCAAAATTGGATCATTAAAGAAAATTTTCAGGCCGTCGAAATCTGCCCGCAAGCGATCCAAGACGATAATATTCGGCGCAATGAGAAGAAAATTTCTTGCTAAGGATGAATCAGGCTCGTATAGCTTATGAAAATAACTCCAGGCAATCAGCAGAGAAAGAACTTTAGTTTTGCCTGCCCCTGTCGCCATTTTTATGACGTAGCGCGGCCAATTTTCGTCAAACAAGTTGGCTGAAATTGCACCAGAGCTATCAAAACGCATCAGGTCAAACTTGTCTTTCACGCCACGAACATCATTTAGCCAAACAATGGTTTCGACGGCTTCGCGTTGGGCAAAATAATAACGGAAAGGCAAGAGTGAGCCATCAACCGTTTCAATCAAGTGGTCGGTTTTAAACCACCAATTCAACAGAGCTTGAGATGTTTCCGAAGCGCCCGCATACCCCGCGTCTCGCCACTGTGTGACTTCTTCTCGAATCCTGGCAACCAACGGCGGAAGCAATTTTTCGTAGGACTTTTCACGAAGTTCTTCGGCGGCAGGGAACCACCGTTGGTCAGGTAACCATGCTTCGTAAGGATTGCTAGGAAAGTCGGGATGGAGTGCCATGCTTAGCGCTTATTTTTCTGTTCAAAAGATTCTCAATACTACTACATACACAAGAGCTGGTTAACCCCCTGATTCATGGCAGGTTTTTTAGGTGAAATTGCTTCGCTTTAGCTTTTCCAGTAAAAACAACTTTACCTTGACGTAGCTGAGCTTACAGAGATAAAAATTCGTTTTATGCTGGGCTTGCGGTAATGCAAACGCCTAAGCAAAATTCAAGAGCTAAATACACGGGCAATGATTAAACGGCTGCTATAGGGAAGGTTTGGCGAAGGCAGCTCTGGGCCGATTTTGCCCGTCGCTCATTGCTCAATTGCTGCCATTCGTTTTATCAATCTGGCAGTAGGCTACATCCATTCAGATGGAATTGGCGGCTCTAAAGCTGTCGGATGATGTGAACAATTTGGAATGGAATTTTACGCTCTGGGCAAACTGGTCCGCTTGCTTACCGCTTATTTTTAGTCCCTGAAATTAATAAACTGCAGCGGAAAACCCAGGTCAGCTTTTTTTATCATTGCAATGCAATCCTGCAGTAAATCGCGCTTGGCGCCGGTGACGCGCACCACATCGCCTTGGATGCTACCGTTGACTTTGAGTGCTTTGCTGTCTTTGATCATGGCGACGAGTTTTTTCGCCAGGTCTTTATCGACGCCGACTTTGATGGTGCATTTGCGTTTCATTTTGTTGCCGCTGATTTTTTCCGGCTTGTCGATTTCCAGACATTTGATATCGATGCCGCGTTTGATCAGGCGGTTGTTCAACACGTCTTGCACCTGGTCGAGTTTGAAGTCGTCATCGGCAAAAACCGTTAATACATAGTCGGCTTGTTCGACGCGCGCGTCGGAGCCTTTGAAGTCGAAGCGTTGGCTGACTTCTTTGTTGACTTGCTCGACGGCGTTTTTGACTTCTTGTTTATCGACTTCGGAAACGATATCGAATGATGGCATGATTATCCTATAACTATTTGATTAAATTGATATTTTTTATTAAACAAAATGACACACATAATCGAGCGTTTCGAGTGTCTCGATATCGAACGATGAGTTGGCGGGCACGTTGAATTGTTGTCCGCCGGAAAAAGTTTTCCACTCGCTGTCGCCTTTTAAACGTATGCGACACGAGCCTGCGTTGAGTTCCATCACTTCCGCTGCGCCGGTGTTGAAGGTGAGTGATGACGGAAAAATTACGCCGATGGTTTTTTTGCTGCCGTCGGCAAGCAACACAGTATGCGAAACGCATTTTCCGTCGAAATAAATATTGGCTTTTTTGACTACGCTGACATTATCGAACTGACTCATTTTTTCTCTCAAAGTTTTTTCATTAAAGATTTGTCCACCCAACCATTACCCGTGCTGCCCTGTACGCGCATGTAACCATTTTGTTCTTCGCCCAGCGCGATCACTTGTTCCGAGCCTTTAATCAAACCACCGACCAGCGATTTATTCGTCGGTTGCGAATAGACGATGACGCCGGTTGCCACTTTAGGCGCATAGGCCGGGCCTGCATCAGAAGAAATAATTCGGGCGGGTGCCGGTGCTCGAGCAGTGAGGGGCGCAGTGGCCGGCGCAGCTACTGGCGCGGGGGCTGCGACAACGGCTCTGGCGACTTGCACCACGGGCGCGGGTTGCGGCTCACTTGCGCCAGCATTCCCTGCGTAATAGCGATCGAATTCGCGTTGTTTCCAGCCGACGATTTTGTGATTATTGACCAAGACAATCGGAATTCCGTCACCATTCATCGCCTCATAATCGCGGCGGCCTTTGGCGCTTTTTTCCGTATCGTGCTCTTCAAATGCCACGCCATTATTCTGGAAATAGGCGCGCGCTTTGTCGCAATACGGGCACCACGACGCGCTATACAACACCACGCGTCCGTCAGTGGCGATGGGTTCCACTTTCGCCATGCGAGTGATGATGATTCTGGGTCGGGTGACTCTATTCGTAAATTTTTTGGCTTCGCCCATCATTTGCTCGGCCGTCGATTTTTTCAACAATTGCTTATCTGCCCAGCCGATAATGCTGCCGCCTTGAATTCGCAGATAGCCATTTTGTTCTTCGCCAGTCGCGCTCACGCCAGCGCCGGATTCGATCAAGCCGACCATCGCCGATTTATTTTTCGGCTCGGCATAAACGATGACACCGCTATCGACAATGGGTACGAACAATTCAAGCGCAGGCATTGCGGCAGCAACAGGAACCGGCTCTGCGGCTGATGGCACAACCGTCGCGGCCGGCGCCACCGGCTTGGCTGGCTCTATAGGGCTAGGCTCGGCAACCGGCGCAGTTGTTGGCGCCGTTGTTGGCGCCGTTGTCGGCACAATCGTTGGCACAACTACGGGCGCAACGCTTGGCTCAAGCGCTGGAGGCGCAGCTTCTTCTGCCATCGCGCTGCCGGCCAACAGCATCACGACAATACTTAACTTCCAAGCACTTTTATTCATCCAGACCTCTCGTTTCAAATCGGCTTCATTTACGTTTTAACGCAGCGTTCGCGGCGATGCGCATACGTAAAGCATTCAACTTGATAAATCCAACCGCGTCTTTCTGATCATACGCGCCCTTATCGTCTTCAAACGTTGCGACATTCGCGTCGAACAAGGAATCAGTTTTCGAATCGCGCCCAGCCACCATCACGTTACCTTTATACAGCTTCAGGCGCACCCAACCGTTCACACTCACTTGCGACGCGTCGATCATGGTCTGCAACATCCGGCGCTCCGGGCTCCACCAATAGCCGTTATAAATCATTTCGGCATAGCGCGGCATCAGCTCGTCTTTCAAATGCGCGACTTCGCGGTCGAGTGTAATCGACTCAATCGCGCGGTGGCCTTTCAGCATGATCGTCCCGCCCGGGGTTTCGTAACAACCACGCGACTTCATGCCGACGTAACGGTTTTCCACCAGGTCGAGGCGACCGATGCCGTGTTTACCGCCGACACGATTGAGCTCGGTGAGCACTTCAGCCGGTGACATTTTTCTATTGTTAATAGCAACGATGTCGCCGTGCGCGTATTCCAGCTCGATGTATTCGGCTTGGTCCGGCGCTTTTTCTGGCGACACGGTCCAGCGCCACATGTCTTCTTCCGCTTCTTTGCTCGGGTCTTCCAGCGCGCGGCCTTCAAACGAAATGTGCAGCAAATTGGCATCCATCGAATACGGCGAGCCGCCTTTTTTATGTTTCATTTCGACATTGATGCCGTGTTTTTCGGCGTAAGCGAGCAGACTCTCGCGCGAATTCAAATCCCACTCCCGCCACGGCGCGATGATTTTAATATTCGGCTCCAGCGCAAAATAACCCAACTCGAAGCGCACTTGGTCGTTGCCCTTGCCGGTCGCGCCGTGCGACACGGCGTCGGCTTTGGTCTGACGGGCGATTTCAATTTGGCGCTTGGCGATCAACGGCCGCGCAATCGACGTGCCGAGCAAATATTCGCCTTCGTAAATCGCGTTGGCGCGGAACATCGGGAAGACGAAATCGCGCACAAACTCTTCGCGCAAGTCATCGATAAAAATTTCTTTTACGCCGGCTTTTTTGGCTTTCTCACGCGCGGGTTCCAGCTCTTCACCTTGGCCGATGTCGGCGGTGAACGTCACCACTTCGCATTTATAAACGTCTTGCAGCCATTTCAAAATTACTGATGTGTCGAGTCCGCCCGAGTAGGCGAGGACTACTTTATTAATCTCACTCATTGGATGCTTTCATTGGGTTAAATCCTGCCTAATTTTACACGAGCACGGCGGGATTTGGCTGCGAATGTTTGCTACACTCATTCATCGCAAAATTCTTAGCATAAACATGAATAACCATGAGCTGGGCGCGCGCAGCAAAAATGCCCTCTGGCACCCTTGCACGCAAATGAAATTTCTCGAGACTTTGCCGCTTGTACCGATCCAGCGTGGCAAAGGCGTTTGGCTGTATGACTACGACGGCAAGCGCTATCTCGACGGCATCAGCTCGTGGTGGGTGAATCTTTTCGGCCACGGCAACGCACACATCAAAGCCGCCATTGCCGACCAACTGGAAAAAATCGAGCATGTCATGCTCGCCGGCTTCACCCATGAACCGGCGGTGTTACTCGCGGAAAAACTCAGCGCACGCACCGACAATAAACTCGGCCATAGTTTTTTTGCTTCGGACGGCGCATCGGCGACGGAGATTGCGCTGAAAATGAGTTTTCATTTTTGGCGTAATAGCGGGCTGCCGCTGAAAAATAGTTTTGTCAGCGTGCAAAACGGCTATCACGGCGAAACTTTAGGCGCGTTGTCCGTCACCGACGTGGCGATTTTCAAGGACGCTTACGCACCGTTGATGCGTTGTAGCGCTGTCGTCCCCAGTCCCGATTCACGCCTCGCAGCAGAGGGAGAATCAGCGCATGAATACGCCTTGCGTTGTGCGGAGGATTTGGGGAAATATTTCGCTCAACATCACGCCAGCATCGCCGCCTTTATCGTTGAGCCTTTAGTGCAAGGCGCGGCGGGGATGGCGATGTACGATGCAGCATACCTCACGCGCGCGCGCGCATTGTGCGACCAATATCAGATTCATTTAATTGCCGACGAAATCGCTGTCGGCTTCGGACGTACCGGGACTTTTTTTGCTTATGAGCAAGCGAATATCACACCGGATTTTTTGTGTCTATCCAAAGGCATCAGCGGCGGCTATTTGCCTCTGTCGGTTGTGCTCACCTTGGATAAAATTTATTACGCGTTTTATGCCGACGATGTGACGCGCGGCTTTTTGCATTCGCACTCTTACACCGGCAACGCGCTGGCCTGTCGCGCGGCGTTGGCAACACTGGAAATTTTTGACAGCGAAAATATTTTGCAAACCAATCGCGCCAAGCAAACGCTGATGAATTCACTCTTAGGTGACACAAAAAAATATCAATTTAATCAAATAGTTAGAAACAAAGGCATGATCTGGGCATTTGACGTTAAAACAGACAACAAGAATTTTGCACGTGATTTTTATGCCGAAGCGTTGAACAATGCATTGCTGTTGCGACCCATCGGCAACACCGTTTATTTCATGCCGCCGTATGTGATCGATGAAAACGACATGACATTTTTGGTTAACGGCACGATCAAAACTTTACACACGGTGATGAAAAATTATGGCTAAAGCTTATTTCATAACCGGCACCGACACTGGCGCCGGCAAAACGTTGGTCACCTGCGCGCTGATGCAATTGGCGCGCGCGCAAGGGAAAAAAGTCGGCGCAATGAAGCCGATCGCCGCGGGCGCAACGCAAACCGAAGACGGCTGGATCAACGATGACGTGATCGCGCTGCGAAAATGTTTGAACGTGGACATCGCACACGCCGATTTGAATCCGTATTGTTTTCGCGACGCTATCGCGCCACACATCGCCGCTGCTAAAGAAAACCGCACGATTGATTTGAATAAAATTTCTACGTCAATGGAGAAAATTCGTGCCGTGTCCGATTGGGTGTTTGTCGAGGGCGCGGGCGGCTTCAAAGTGCCGCTCAATGATGATCTCGACATGGCCGACCTCGCCGTCGCGCTGAATTTGCCGGTGATTCTGGTCGTTGGCATGCGCCTCGGCTGCCTTAATCACGCCTTGCTCACGCAAGACGCGATACATGCCAGCGGCCTGAGCTTAGCGGGTTGGGTGGCGAATACGCTGGACCCGGCCATGCCGGTATTCGCTGAAAATATCGCGACGCTCCAGCGGCGCATTAAAGCGCCGTTATTAGGTATCGTGCCCCACTTGCCACAAACTGATAACGCAAAGTTACCGCAACTGCCGTTGAATTTACCCGACTGATGGCCGCACTACTCTCGCCCGAGGCCAGTCTGTGGTCACTCTTTGCCTCAAGCTTTCTCGCCGCGACTTTATTGCCCGGCGGATCAGAATTGGTGCTGGTCGGCGTATTAAAAATGCATCCGCAACTTTACTGGCCTGCGCTGGTCATGGGAACGGTAGGTAATACGCTGGGCGGACTGACTTCTTATTTCATCGGCAGGATTTTCCCTAAACCAACGACCCAGAATCGCGGGCTGAAATATGTCGAGAAATTCGGCAGCGCTTCGATGTTATTTGCCTGGACGCCGATTATTGGCGATGCCTTATGCGTGGCGGCGGGTTGGCTGCGCTTGAATTGGCTCTGGGTGACGCTATTTATGGCGATAGGGAAATTTGCCCGTTATTTTGTGATTGCCTACCCCATTCATACAGGCATGCTATGAATGCTGCGATGCGTTAAAATGTCCCATTAGTCGTTTCACTTATAAAAGCACTCCATGACCGCCCGCCTCAGAGAAATACCGTACAACTACACTTCGTTTTCCGATCGCGAAATTGTTATCCGCCTGCTGGGCGAACCGCTTTGGCATACCTTGAACGATTTGCGCGACGAGCGCAAAACCGGCCGCTCGGCGCGCATGCTGTATGAAGTGCTCGGCGATATCTGGGTGGTGCAACGTAACCCCTATTTGCAGGACGATTTGCTCGACAACCCTAAACGTCTGTCCGCTTTGGTCGAGGCGTTGCGCCATCGCCTAGGCGAAATTGAAAAACGCCGCGTCAACGACGCGGGTGAAAACGCGGAAGAGTTGCTGAGCGCGCAAAGCGAAGACACGCGCACCGAAAAAGTGGTCGAGTTACTCGTCGCGGCGAAAAAAGCCGTCGATGATTTCGAGCAGGAATTTGCCGACACCAAACAACTGCGCAAAAAAACCCAAAAAAGACTCAGCGCAATCACGCGCAATGACAATATCCAGTTCGACGGCCTCGCCCGCGTATCACACGTGACCGACGCGACCGACTGGCGCGTCGAGTATCCCTTTGTAGTCATCGCGCCGGACACCGAAGATGAAATGGCCGGTATCGTCAAAGCCTGTATCGAACTTGGCTTGACGATTATCCCGCGCGGCGGCGGCACCGGTTACACTGGCGGCGCGATTCCGCTGGATAAACTTTCTGCCGTGATCAACACGGAAAAACTCGACCGGCATGGCGCAGTCACGTTAACCAACTTGCCCGGCGTAGCAGACAAAGTGCCGACGATATTTTGCGGCGCTGGCGTGGTGACGCGGCGCGTGATGGAAGCGGCGGAAGCGGCCGGCTTTGTGTTCGCGGTTGATCCGACCTCGGCTGATGCATCGTGCATCGGCGGCAACGTGGCGATGAACGCGGGCGGAAAAAAAGCCGTGCTCTGGGGCACAGCGCTGGACAACCTCGTCTCATGGCGCATGGTGACGCCGGACGGCGATTGGATGGAAATCGAACGGCAATACCACAATCGCTGCAAGATTCACGACATCGACATGGCGCGCTTTAAAATCCGCACCTTCTCGCCTGACGGAAAAAAACAAATCAGCGAAAATACCTTATCGATCGAAGGCGCGCGCTTTCGCAAAGCCGGTTTGGGTAAAGACGTCACGGATAAATTTCTCGCCGGTTTGCCCGGCATCCAGAAAGAAGGTTGCGACGGCATTATCACCTCCGCCACTTTCATTTTGCACAAAATGCCCGCGTTTACGCGCACCGTCTGTCTGGAATTTTTCGGTCAGGTAAAAGATTCAGTGCCGAGCATCGTCGAAATCAAAGACTATCTCGACGCACATCCGAAAGCGATACTCGCCGGACTGGAGCACCTCGACGAACGCTATTTGAAAGCGGTCGGTTACGCGACCAAGGCCAAGAAATCCGGTCGGCCGAAAATGGTGTTGATCGGCGACATTTGCGGCGATGATGAAAACGCTGTGGCCGAAGCCGCGTCGCATGTTGTGCGTATCGCCAACGCGCGCACCGGCGAGGGCTTTATCGCCGTGTCGGCGGAAGCGCGCAAAAAATTCTGGCTCGACCGCGCGCGCACGGCGGCGATAGCCAAACATACCAACGCGTTCAAAATTAATGAAGACGTGGTGATTCCGCTCGATCGTCTCGGCGATTATTCCGAAGGCATTGAGCGCATCAACATCGAACTCTCGACCAAAAATAAATTGCGTTTGTGCGACGAGCTGCTGGAATTTTTCGCCGGCGAGTTGCCGCTGGCGCAAGACGATGTAAAAATTACTGCCGCAGAATTGCTAAACGATAAGCCGCAACAGGCACGCGAATTGATTTCCAGCGCTAGAGATAAATGGTTGTTTTTATTGAATAATTTAGATGTGCCGATAACAGATAATAGTCAGGGCAAAACGAATTTCCAGGCCTTGCAAGATCACTCGCTACGCATTTCCTGGAAGCAGGAAATTCTCGAACCGCTGCAACAAATTTTTATCGGTCGCATCTTTGAGCCGGTGATCAAGCGCGCGCAGGAAATTCATAAACAAGTTTTGCATAGCCGCGTTTTCATCGCACTGCACATGCACGCGGGCGACGGCAATGTGCACACCAATATTCCAGTCAACTCGGATGATTACGGCATGTTGCAGGATGCTAACGCCGCCGTCTCACGCATTATGCAATTCGCGCGCGATTTGAACGGCGTGATTTCCGGTGAGCACGGCATCGGCATCACCAAAATGGAATATCTGACCACGGCCGAGGTGCAAAGCTTTGTCGATTACAAAAACAAAGTGGACCCCGAAGGCCGCTTTAACAAAGGCAAATTGATGCCCGGTGCCGATTTGCGTAACGCCTACACGCCAAGCTTCGCGCTGATGGGCGCGGAATCGCTGATCATGGAGCAAAGCGAAATCGGCGCGATCAATGATTCAATTAAAGATTGCTTACGCTGCGGCAAATGCAAACCGGTGTGCGCGACCCACGTTCCGCGCGCGAATTTGCTTTACTCGCCGCGCAATAAAATTCTCGCCACCTCGGCGCTTACCGAAGCGTTTTTGTACGAAGAGCAAACGCGGCGCGGTGTGTCGCTGAAACACTTTGATGAATTCAGCGACGTCGCCGACCATTGCACCGTCTGTCATAAATGCTTGAACCCGTGCCCAGTCGATATCGACTTCGGCGAAGTGTCGATTGCCATGCGCAATTTGCTGCGTAAACAAGGCAAGAAAAAATTTAATCCCGGCGCGGCACTGGCGATGGGCTATTTGAATTTGCGCGATCCTTCGACGATTAAAGTGTATAAAAAAGTCGCGCTCGATTGGGGTTACAAGGCACAGCGACTGGGCCACAAACTCGGCAAGCGTTTTGGTTTGATACAAAGCCAGGTGCAACAACCGCCGTCGTCACTGGGCAAGCCGACCATTAAGATGCAGGTGATTCACTTTATTAACAAACCGATGCCGGGTAATTTGCCCAAGCGCACCGCACGCGCGCTGCTCGATATTGAAGACAACAATATCGTGCCGGTGATCCGCCATCCGCAAAAAACTAACGAAGACTCGGAAGCCGTGTTTTATTTTCCCGGCTGCGGCTCGGAGCGATTATTCGGCCAAGTCGGATTGGCCACGCAAGCGATGTTGTACGAAACCGGCGCGATCACGGTGTTGCCGCCGGGCTATTTGTGTTGCGGCTATCCGCAAACCTCATCGGGACAGGCGGACAAAGGCGAAAAAATCACCACCGATAATCGCGTGCTGTTCCATCGCGTCGCCAATACGCTGAATTATCTCGACATCAAAACCGTGATCGTTTCCTGCGGCACCTGCATGGACCAATTGCAGAAATATCAATTCGATAAAATTTTCCCCGGCTGCCGTTTGCTCGATATCCACGAATATTTATTGGAAAAAGGCGTCAAGCTCGAAGGCGTCAACGGCGTGCGTTACATGTACCACGACCCTTGTCACTCTCCGATGAAAACTTATCAGCCGATGAAAGTCGTCAATGAATTAATGGGCAGCCAGGTCGATGCAAACGAACGCTGCTGCGGCGAATCGGGCACCTTAGCCGCGACGCGCGCCGATATCTCGACCCAAGTGCGCTATCGCAAAGAAGAAGAAATGCGCAAAGGTGCGGACAAAATGCGCGAAGACGGATTTAGCGGCGAAGTCAAAATTCTCACCTCCTGCCCATCCTGTTTGCAGGGTTTATCGCGTTATGACAACGACTCGGGCACCACAGCCGACTATATCGTGGTGGAAATGGCGAAACATTTGCTCGGCGACAACTGGATGGCGGATTATGTGAACAAAGCCAACCACGGCGGGATTGAGCGGGTATTGTTGTGAACTGCGCGCATACCCTTCATTAAAATTTTCTAAATATAATCAAATAGTTATAACATATCGCTGCAATGCACTGGTCGGCACTTAACGCGGTGCTTTTTTCATTTTTGAAATAAATACGCTCGTATGCTTTGGCGTTGCATCGTCCGCAGTCTTCCATGCCAAATCAATTTTTGAACCTCCATGCTTGAGACTGACGTGATCAGTAACGATCCGGTTGCATGAGCCGCTTAGCGATACAGCAGTACAAATTTTGCCCATTTCCTCAAGCGTTTTAACGAAGGTCGAGGTGCTGACAGAATCCGAAAGGGGAAAATCGGTCACCACTAAACGGGCGGTCTGTTCTTGTAAATCCACGAACGCGACTCGGAGGGAATTTTTAGCCCAGAAAAACGATGAGCCAGGCCAGTGCAACAAACTTGGCTCAGTGTCGGCTGGATCCTGATCAAGTTCGCCGGGCTTCAAGGGAAAAATAACAGCCCCAACATCTATTAGCTTATCCAAGCTGATGTCGCCAGGGCGTACTGTGCGATAAGGAATACGATTCTCGACTGGGCTGAGTGTTGCATCATAAATTCTGTATTGGGTATCAACAGACTCAAGACCGTGTGCCGGATAGAACTTGTGAAAGGCAATGTAGCGGGCGTCTGGCGACACAGCCATTCTGTAGCCCAAAAAATTGTCCACTGTTTTACCGTTTGCCCGATCCAGAATGACGGCCGAGCTTGCTAGTGCGCCGTTCATCCACCCCACGGCGATAATGTGTTGCGACCCGACTCTGATTTCCTGGAGTTGCACAATTTCCACAGCTAACAACACTTCATATTTGGCGGTGCCTGATTCGCTCACCCGGATTTTGAGTTGCTCGCCGACTCTCCCCACATCTAAGCTCAGCCCATTTTGCGTGATTTGCTTGTATTTTGCGGACACCGGATCAAACAACTTTCCTTTGGATGGCATGACAAGCGTTTCATCATGCTGCGCATAAGCCGGCCAGATGCTCAATAGCAAGAAATAACCCGTCAGGATTTTTAATCCGAAATTAGTTAAGCGATTCATGATCTCATTCACCTTGACTTTAATGTCCAAAAATTACCCAGGTCCCCAACTGCACGCGCAGAGCAACCTGCGGCAGAAACATAATTATCTACATGGCCATCGGTGCCTCCGAAATCCGATGCGCATGCTGGGCATGTGTCATGCCGGGTCCGATCGCCCTGATTTACATTCGCAGAGGTTACGAGCGCGAATCCCGAATTACATGCCCAATTTTGATTCGGATCCGTCGCAACCGAATTATCGGCAGCTAGCGGAACATTGCATGAGCCTGTAACTGAAGTAACTTGTAAATAGGCATTTGAAGAAGTCGCCCCCGCTGGAAACTTACTGCGGCAACTTCTTGCGAGTTATGTAGCCACCCCCGTCTTGAGCGTGCCGAATGAGAGCGAAGCCCCCGTGCCGTTTATGTAAACCTGGCTCGCAAAATCAGAGCGTAGCGTGGCTTGAGTGAAATTACAGGCTGACAATGAGTCCACAATCCAAACTGGAGTTGCGCTGCCAGAACACGCGGATTCGCTCTGTGTGTTGTATTGGGTATATCGAATGACGCCCAGCACATCCCAGCTAATATTAGGCGAATAACTTCCAGACACCCCTGTAGAGTTGATATTCCAAGTCGCCTCTACTTTATCGTAGGTTCCTTTTGAAATCATAGGACGATTGATCGGTATGTTGTGCGTCCCTTTTCCATACGTATCTGTTGTTGTCTGTTTCGAATTCGCACTGCGGCCGCTAAAGGTAAACGAGATCGTTGCCTTCGGAGCGTCTGCTGGCGCATTAATAGTTACAGATGCTACACCACCAGAACTTGCATCGTTCAAACGGACATCGTTAACTACAACCGAAGGAGGAACCATATTAAATGTCCATGTATGAGTGTAGAAGGGGGAGGTCCACCTAGTCGTAAATGAATCGTATTTTGCTGATTTACTCGTGGTGGTCCACGTATAGTAAACACCGGCCCAGTCAAAATCCATTCCCGGACAGTCGCCATTTGTTAACGGGCCACGATATGGAGCAAATGCTGCCGTACCGTAACTTGGCTGGGAAGTTAATGTCCACTGACCTGGACTGCTTTGAGTACAAGTGCTTGGGTAATATTCCATCCAAGCGACCAGCACAGTTCGGATGTTTGGCACTACGAATTCGTTAATTGTATAGTCGGTGCCAGCGCCGCCGCCACCTCCGCGGTTTGCAGAAGCGCATATTCTCGCGCCGTCGTCTTTCAGCTTGCACAGAACTGTCACTGGCTCTGCGGAGGCATTGCAAAAAAATAAACCTATAAAGCAAACAAACGCGCTTATCCAACGTGAGGTAGATATATAACTCATAGATTTACCCTTCAGTAATTTTTGATCTGTTTTCTATTTTTACTCACGTTAGTTGAATAGATTTTGTCCTTGACATGCGAACCGAGTCTTGGGCAAGATAAAAAATGGGTTGGCGATTTGCGCTATTAGTTAGATCTGGCGGAAGGGAAATGCGGTGAAATCCGATTTCCGGTTTATTATGTGGAAGTTGCGCGGTGGCTCCGGTTGTCAGACGCCTTGATAATTCGGTGGGGGGGAGCAGACAGCCCCTTATAGAGATACAAACTTTTCTCCCTACGACGATTTTTTTTGAAGCAAAATTTGGAATAGGTTGTATTTTAATGTAAGTCAAGAAAATGCCCATCAATCCTACCTGTATTTATTCACAGGGCGGCCATGTAAACTTGTTTTCGCGGCGCTTGCCGCCAGCGCAAAAAATCCTTAATATTCAAGCATGACCTGTGAATTATGCGATTCCGATGGCGGGGAAGTCTTATTGCGCACCGAATCGCTGCGGGTGGTGCGCGTGTTCGACGCGAACTATCCCGCGTTTTGCCGCGTGATCTGGAGCCGTCACATCAAAGAAATGACCGATCTGAGTGCTCAAGCGCAAATGCAAATGATGCAAACGGTGTTCGCCGTTGAAACCGCCTTGCGTGAGACACTCAATCCGGACAAAATTAATCTGGCGAGTTTGGGCAACATGACACCGCATATTCATTGGCACGTGATTCCGCGCTTTAATGACGATCTGCATTTTCCCCAGCCGGTGTGGGCGACCGCCGTACGGCCCTGCTCACACGCATTAATTGATTTCGCCGATTTCGATTATAAAATGAAGCATGCATTACAAAAGGCTTTGTCATGACCGCTGGCGCCAATCCGTTGCCATTTGATTTACCGCCGCTAGACTCGGTGAAGCCGCCCTTATTTACCACGGCACCCGCATGTAAAACCTGGATTGCTGCCCTGCCTACGTCTAACACGCTCGATGCGCAACGGCAGTTGCATGACGTGCTCGACCACCTCAATCGCGTGCCAATTGTTGCGCTGGAACGCTTAAAAATCCTCGAAGTCGCGCGCGAAACCGCCGCTTACATTCAAGACGAAATGATTAAACGGTTTGGTGGCAAACCGATTCCGCTCAAACCGGTAGAACACTCGGCATGGGCGGATATGGTGGATTTATGGCGCGTGATTGAAGCCAATTATCTGCGCTGCTTTATGGAAAGCCAGAACAACAGCGAGACATCGGCTTATCTACCTCTCATCACGCAACGTTGCTTGCGCTACATTTCGCTGCAAATCCTCGCCTACAATCTCGGCTATACCAAAGTGCCCGCTGGATTGTGGAGCCGCTTGCACGCGTTGTACCGCTTCTCCGAACAAAATGAATTCGCCACCGCCAAAGTAAAAGACAGCCTCGATGGCGGCGAAAAGGTCTCTAGCTGCGGAATAACTTTTGTCCGCGCGCTGCTGCTCGATGCGGCTATACCGGCTGAATTGTCTGCCAAACATATTCTATTGGCCGACCAGCTCCTGCAATTGTGGGCGCCGCGCACCTTGGTGAAATCGACGCAACCTTTATCTACCGGGCTACCCGCGCTGGCTTGCGATCTCGCGCTCGACAGCGGCTTGCAACTGCCGCCCTACAAACAAGATGTGCCGACCCTTCGTTTTATTGACCGCGAAGCCATCGCCAGCTTGATGAAAAAAACCGCCAAGGGATTGCAAAAAGGCGAGCCAATTGCCAGCCTGGGTCTGCCGGAAAATGCGACGGCAGCCGAATATCTGTTGCTGATCAAACAACTCTACGCACACTGGTGCGACACCTCGCGCTTGCCGATCGTCAGTTATAAATCGCCGAATGCCGCTACGGCGCAACTGTGTTTCAGCATCGCCGGTTTGCATTTTCACATGACCGGCAAAGCCTTCCATCAACCCGATAAACCCAAAGATTTATCGCGCATGGAAATTGAGGACCTCAAAGTCTTCGGTCATGTGCGCAAAGAAACCCAAGCGGCGTTGATGGGTGACATGGCGTTCAGCGGCGAAACGTGGCATGTGCGCGGCGAAACCTTGGACCGTGTGCAATTTTTACGCCCACTGGAATGCCATCAAGGTTTGTCGCACGGACAATTAGTCGGCGTACGCTTTGGTCCACAAAGCCGCATCATCATCGGCCAGGTGAAATCCTTGCTGAATGACGAAACCGGTATCACCGTCGTGGTGCAATTATTACCTGGCAAACCCTTACCCGTCGCCGTGCGCGAAGCCGGTCAAACGCATTTGACTTACACGCCAGCGATATTGATGATCGCCGCCACTCACGAAGCCAAGCCATCGCTCATCCTGCCCGCCGGCGTACATCCAATCGGCAAGCGTATGGAGGTATTTGCCGATAATTTATATATCGTGAGACTGGAAAGCTTGGTCTTGCGCGGCGCAGATTTTGAACAGGTCGCTTTTATTGCAGCGGACTCGGTGGTTGCGACTACATTGCAAAGACCGGCGGCGGGGACGAATACTGAGGCATGGCGAATATTTTAAAATATTTAATATAATCAAATAGTTATTTTATCTGTAATTATTCATGGAATCTCCTGAGAAAGACATAGAACATCGAAGACAAATCTGGGATTACATGCAGAACTTCTGGATGGACACTGATCCCAACATTCTTCTTCCTCGAGTAGCTCAGATTTGCGCTGAATCAAAATACACTCTCCCCGAATTGGAAGCTATCTACTGGAATGAAGTTCGACCAGCCGTGTCTTTTAATTTATTACTTTACCCCGCCCCTGAATGGGCCGGCTTCGAAATTGAGTGGCTTACCAATCGAATATTGAAAAAACATCGGTTTGGTAAAAGTCTTCCAATCAAGTGGCTTGCCCCCTATCCGAATCGATGGTGGAAAAAACTTATCAAAGGAATCATTGCGGCTAGAGAAAGTTAGATCCGCCGAGAAACATTTCTAGCGCAAGAGATTATATCGATCAGAACTACTTGCCATTGCCGGGGGTAGCCCGGCGGCTAGTCACTTTTTTGCTTCGCCAAAAAAGTAACCAAAAAAGGCGAACCCGCCGCGCTGCTTTTTGTTTTTTTGTCGCAGATGGGTGGGCTATTCTTTCGCCGATTACTTTCCATTCCTGGCCCCCATCCCCACCCTATCCCTCCCCTTGAAGGGGAGGGGACGAAGTAAAAATACTTTTGTCGTTGTGAATGAATCGAAGAAGCCGCTTTTTTTATTTTTTGCATGCGTGCTACGCACCC
>JAYVJD010000338.1:0-2573 GCA_043769625.1 Pseudomonadota bacterium
CGCCTTGGAAATGGCCTTGGCCCAAGCGACGAAAAAACGCTTTACCGACGACCTCGACGTGCGCGTCGAAATCGATCGCGTTACCGGCGAACACAAAGCGTTCCGCCGCTGGGAAGTGGTGGAGGACAACGACCACGAAGAGCCGTCACGCCAACTCGCGATGACTGACGTGATCGAGCAAAATATGGGCATGGAACTCGGCGATTTTAAAGAAGAGCCGCTGGAAGTCGAAGCGTTTGGGCGCATTGGCGCGCAAGCTGCGAAGCAAGTTATTTTGCAAAAAATCCGCGATGCTGAGCGCGAGCAAATCCTCAGCGATTTCCTTGAGCGTAAAGAATTTTTGGTTACCGGCACGATTAAACGTATGGAGCGCGGTAGCGCGATTGTCGAATCAGGCCGCATCGAGGCATTACTGCCGCGCGATCAAATGATTCCGAAAGAAAATTTACGCGTTGGCGATCGTGTGCGTGCCTACTTGGCCAAAGTCGATCGCGCCGCGCGCGGCCCGCAATTGGTGTTGTCACGTATTGCGCCGGATTTTCTGGTGAAATTATTTACCCTCGAAGTGCCGGAAATCGAAGAAGGCCATCTGGAAATTAAAGCCGCCGCTCGCGATCCTGGCGCGCGCGCAAAAATCGCGGTGAAGTCGAACGACCCGCGCATTGATCCGATCGGCACTTGCGTCGGTATGCGCGGTTCGCGCGTGCAAGCGGTTACTGGCGAACTCGCCGGTGAGCGCGTCGATATTATTTTGTGGTCGGCAGACCCCGCGCAATTCGTCATCAACGCGCTCGCGCCGGCGGAAGTCAGCTCGATCGTGGTCGATGAAGAAAAGCACAGCATGGATGTGGTGGTCGATGAAGAAATGTTGGCGCAAGCGATTGGTCGCGGCGGACAAAACGTGCGCCTGGCATCCGAGTTGACTGGCTGGGAACTCAACATCATGACGTCGGAAGACGCGGATCAAAAACACACCGCAGAAAATTCCAGCATTCGCGAAATATTCATGCAAAAGCTCGATGTCGATGAAGAAGTCGCCGACATCTTGGTTGCTGAAGGTTTCAGCACGTTGGATGAAGTCGCCTATGTGCCGTTGGAAGAAATGCTCGAAATCGAAGCCTTCGATGAAGACACCGTGAACGAATTACGCAGCCGCGCGCGCAACGCGCTGTTGACCGATGCGATTGCGACGGAAGAGAAAGTCGAAAACGCCGCCGAAGATTTGTTGACCATGGATGGCATGGACAATAAGACCGCGCGTTTGCTCGCATCGAAAGGCGTCAACACGATGGAATCGCTGGCAGATCTGGCGGTAGATGAGCTGGTCGAAATGACAGCGATGGACGAAGCGCGCGCGAAAGCCTTGATTATGACGGCACGTAAACCGTGGTTTGAGTAATTACATAACTTATTGATTTAATTAAGTTTTTTATGATTGCCTTGATGAAGTTACAAGGTCGAAATTCCAGATGGATGCAAGAAACACATGGCTCAAAAAAATGTAGCGCAATTTGCTGATGAACTGAACCTGCCAGCCACCCTATTACTGGAGCAGTTGCGCGCGGCCGGCGTGCCGAAAAGCGCAGCCGAGGATACGCTGACGGAAGCAGATAAAGCAAAGCTGCTCGATTACTTGCGCGAAGTGCACGGTAATAAAGATACCAAAACCAAAAAAATTACGCTCGCCCGCAAGCAAACGTCTGAAATCAAAAAAGCCGATGCCACCACCGGCAAAGCCCGTACCATTCAAGTTGAAGTGCGCAAAAAACGCGTCGTCGTCAAAATAGAAGACCCGATTGCTGAAGCTCCAATAGCCATGGTCGAGCCTGAGCCAGAGATTATTGTTGACGTGGCGCCGGTTGAAATAATGTCGGAAGATATTATTGAGGTTGTCGCGCCGCCAGAAGAGCAGACGCCAGCGCCTGTTCCTGCGCCGACCCCAGCGCCGGTCAGTGTCAGACCAGTCGGCATTATTGACGAAGCACAACGTCGTATTCGCGAAGAAGAAGCGCGGCGTCAAGCTGAGTTGATGGCGCGTCAGACAGCCGATGCACTGGTCAAATCCAACCGCATTATTGCGAAGAAAACCGCTGCCGACACGGCAGCCGAAACCGAGGCAGTAGCGCAGGCAGAAAAAGCTGCGGCAGAAGCCAAGGCAGTCGAAGCCTCCAGCAAAAAATCAACAACGGCCAAAGCCGGCGATGCGGCAAGTAAAGCTGCCAAGCCTGCAACGGCAAAACCAGCAGAGCCATCGAAAGAAGGTACCTTGCATCGCCCCGCTGCTAAACCGGGCGACAAAAAGCCGGTGAAGAAAGCCAAGACCACTACCACCACCTGGATGGAAGAAACGGCGAAGAAACGCACACTCAAAACCCGTGGCGATACCTTCGGCAGCACCCGCGACGGCTGGCATCACAAAAAAGCCGCACGCAACAAAGCCGACGATAGCGAACATGCTTTCTCCTTGCCGACTGAGCCGATCGTGCACGAAGTGTTGGTGCCAGAAACGATTTCTGTCGCGAACCTGGCGCAGAAAATGGCCGTCAAAGCCGCCGAGGTCATCAAGGCCTTAA
>JAYVJD010000339.1:0-2562 GCA_043769625.1 Pseudomonadota bacterium
TTGGTGAATAGCTATGGCGAGCATTTCAGCGCCAGCTATGAAGATAAATTACCCGCATTGAGCGGGCCAGAAGGCAGCGAGGCGGAAGTGGCGCAGGAATATGCCACTTATATCGAGGCGCTGAAACCGATCGCGCGCAAACCGGTGCTGGTGTCGTTATCGGCGCGACGCGCGTGGCAGATTCGTCTCGACGACGGCGCGGTGATCGAACTCGGCCGCAACGATATGCAAAAACGTCTTGCACGTTACGTGTCGGTGTATAGCAAGACCGCCGGACAGCCGGGCATTTTCGCCAAGTACGCCGACTTGCGTTATCCCAATGGCATCGCGATGAAAATTGCGGCGAGCAGCACACCAAATGAATCAGCAACGGGGACTAAACAATGAGTAAGACACGGGAAACCAAACATCTAATCGTCGGCCTCGATATCGGCACGTCGAAAATCGTCGCCATCGTCGCGGAAGTGATTCCGGACGGACGTCTGGAAATTATCGGCATGGGTCAGCACCCGTCGCGCGGTTTGAAAAAAGGCGTGGTGGTGAATATCGAATCCACCGTGACGGCAATCCAACGCGCGCTGGAAGAAGCCGAGCTGATGGCCGATTGTAAAATCCGCGATGTGATTACCGGCATCGCCGGTTCGCATATCAAGAGTTTCAACTCGCACGGCATGGTGGCGATTAAAGATAAAGAAGTCGCGCAGGCCGACGTCGATCGCGTGGTCGAAACCGCGCGCGCAGTGAACATCCCGATGGACCAACAGATTCTGCACATCCTGACGCAGGAATTTATTATCGACGGACAGGAAGATGTGCGCGAGCCGCTCGGCATGAGCGGTGTGCGGCTTGAAGTAAAAGTACATATCGTCACCGGCGCTGTGTCGGCCGCGCAAAACATTATGAAATGCGTGCGCCGCTGTGGACTGGAAGTGCGCGATTTGATTTTGCAGCCGCTCGCCTCGGCGATGGCGGTGTTGTCGGAAGACGAAAAAGATTTGGGCGTGTGCTTGATCGATATTGGCGGCGGCACCACCGACATTGCGGTGTTCATCGGCGGCGCGATTCGTCACACGGCCGTGATTCCGATTGCGGGCGATCAAATCACCAATGACATTGCGATGGCTTTACGCACGCCGACCAAGGACGCGGAAGACATCAAGATCGCCAAAGGCTGCGCGCTGAGGCAGCTCGCGGGCGCCGGCGAAATGGTCGAAGTGCCGAGCGTCGGTGAACGTGAACCGCGTCAACTGTCGCGCCAGACTTTGGCCGAAGTGATCGAGCCGCGCGTGGAAGAGTTGTATTCCTTGATTCAGGCGGAATTACGTCGTAGCGGATTTGAAGAATTGCTGTCGAGCGGCGTCGTGCTCACCGGCGGCTCCAGCGTGATGCAGGGCATGGTCGAATTAGGCGAAGAAGTTTTCCACATGCCGGTGCGTCTCGGCATTCCGACGTATGTTGGCGGCCTAGCTGACGTAGTGCGTAACCCGCGCTACTCGACTGGCCTCGGTTTGATTCTCGCTGGCTATGAACAACACAAGCGCAATCAACATTCATCACTCGCTGGCGGCGGCTTCGCACAGATTTTTGAAAGGATGAAATTATGGATTTCGCGCAATTTCTGATTTTTATTTTTGTAATAAATAGTTCGTGACAATTTTGGCGGTAAATTTTTTGTATCAAGGGCATGACAATAATATTTTTTAAAAACAGCTTCATTATTTTAATTTTTGAAACAAGGAGAGACTCATGATTGAATTAATCGATAACCAAACCTCGGATGCAGTGATCAAAGTAATCGGCGTGGGCGGCTGCGGCGGCAATGCGGTGGACCATATGATCAGCAACGGCGTGCAGGGCGTGGAATTCATTTGCGCCAACACCGACGCGCAAGCGCTCAAACGCACTTTGGCGAAAACCTTGTTGCAACTCGGCACCACCGTCACCAAAGGTCTCGGCGCCGGCGCGAATCCGGAAGTTGGCCGTCAAGCGGCTCTGGAAGATCGTGACCGCATCGCGGAAATGATCGAAGGCGCAGACATGCTGTTCGTGACTGCCGGTATGGGCGGCGGCACCGGAACCGGCGCAGCGCCTATCGTAGCGGAAGTGGCGAAGAGCATGGGCATTCTCACCGTTGCCGTGGTGACCAAGCCATTCGCATTCGAAGGCAAGCGCATGAAAGCGGCGATGCAGGGTATTGAAGACCTGCAACAGCACGTTGATTCACTCATCATCATCCCGAACGATAAGTTGATGGATGTGTTGGGCGACGATGTGACTTACGAAGACGCGTACAAGGCGGCCAATGATGTATTGCTCGGCGCAGTGGGCGGCATCGCGGAAATCATCAACGTGCCCGGCGGCGTCAACGTCGACTTCGCCGACGTGAAGACGGTGATGTCGGAAATGGGTGTGGCGATGATGGGTTCAGCCATTGCCAGCGGCCTTGATCGTGCGCGCAGCGCGGCAGAACAAGCCGTCTCCAGCCCGTTGCTCGAAGGCGTGGATTTGTCCGGCGCGCGCGGCGTGTTGTTCAACATCACCGCCAGCAAATCACTCAAGTTG
>JAYVJD010000340.1:0-16827 GCA_043769625.1 Pseudomonadota bacterium
GGGGGGTTTTGGGTGGGCATGGGTGAAAAATTATCGACAGTACAAATCAATCAACAGCAGCCATCCGTATCAAGCGCGCTCGCTCCTCGGCACGCACATCATCAATCTCGCGCATCACATTGACCAAATCTACCGCAGCAGTTTTTTGTTCAAAGCGCCCGGTGAGTTTTACCTCTACGTTCAATTCGCCGCGCTGAAACAAATCCCAAATCTCCAAGCCAAAGTGAGTCGGCAACAGTTCAGGCGCAAAGCGGCCGAAGAAGCCGCGCAGATTATCCACATCGCGCAACAACATGCGCATCGCGTGGTTATTGCCCGCCGCATCTACTGCCTGCGGCAAATCGATAATCACCGGGCCATCCGCGCTGAGCAAAATATTGAATTCGGATAAATCGCCATGCACGACGCCAGCACACAACATGCGCACCACTTCAGTCATTAAGGTCGCATGATGCGCGCGCGCCTGATCGGGCGTGAACACCACATCATTCAAGCGCGGCGCGGCATCACCGTGCTCATCCGCCACCAACTCCATCAGCAATACACCATCGAGAAAGTTATACGGCTTAGGCACGCGCACACCGGCAGCGGCCAAGCGATACAGCGCATCCACCTCCGCGCGTTGCCAAGCCGCTTCTTGCGATTCACGCCCAAAGCGCGTGCCCTTCGCCATCGCCCGCGCCTGACGCGAGTTTTTGGTTTTGCGATTCTCCGTGTAGTCCACCGCCTGGCGAAAACTGCGCTGCGTCGCCTCTTTATAAATCTTCGCGCAGCGCGTCTCCTCACCACAACGCACCACATACACGTTCGCTTCCTTGCCGCTCATCAGTTGGCGAACAACTGAATCGATCAAGCCTTCTTCGAGCAACGATTGCAATCTTGGGGGTGTTTTCATGGGGGTTATTCTACGCTAGACAGGAGGTAATAGACGGCACGGAAGCGTAGCGTCGAGCCGTAGGCTGGGCTGACAAGCCCAGCATCACTCCCAAGATTCATCCATGCTCGCAGAATCCGCCGCCCAATCTTCAGACAACAAACCTTCACGAATATAACGGTGTATCGAAGAATGCGGCCAATCACTTGCGCACGTAACCAGCCCATGCTTCACCGGATTCCAATGAATATAATCAACATGCTTGGCATAATCATCGTCATCGCGAATGTAATGTTCGTAAAACCGCCGTTGCCAAATGCCTCGCTCACGCTTGGTCTCTCGACTTTGCGAAATTTTTTCGTCCGCAGGTAATGCGCGCGAAAAGCGCGCCTTGATCAACGACCAACGTGTAGAAAAATCGGCATCATCCGGCGGTAAAGTCCATAGACAATGCAAATGTTCAGGCAATACAACGATAGCGTTAATTTCGAACGGATGATCTTGTTTGGTTTTTGCAAACGCATCGCGTAAAGCATCGATATGCATAACCAAGCGAGAATTATTTTTTCGTTCTGCCAGATTGACGGTGAAAAAATAACAGGCTCCAGGAACGCGGTGGCGAAGATAGCGGCGCATGGTTTATCGTAAAATGGCAGGTGGCGTAGGCAAGTTTTCGTAGGCTGGGCTGGCAAGCCCAGCGTTCTTGAATTCAACGTTCCGTTGGCGATACGCTGGGCTTATCAGCCCAGCCTACGAGCCGCTCGCTCTGCGTCCGATATTCAGAACGAACAATGGAAAACATTCTGACGTCGTGAAAGTCTGATTTCCAGAAACCCCACTGCCGCAAAATTCCCTCCTCCTGGAAGCCGAGTGACTTTAACAAGACAATAGATGCCGCGTTGTCGAGATCGGTGGTCGCTTGCAGGCGATTTATTTCCCAGGCCGTATATGTATGTTCGATCATCGCCACCAAAGCCTCCTTCATCAACCCACGACGCCACCACAAGCGACCAAGTTCAAACCCCAATGTCGCAATGCGATTTGGATGGTCGAATCGAAAGCCGCAAGTGCCTATGAGTTTATTTTCTCCAGCCAGCAGAATCCCCCACTGAATGGTTTGACCTGATTTGCGGTCATTTTCCATGCGCGTCAATAGATCGCCCGCTTGCTTGATGTCGGTAAATGGCAGGAGATCATAGAAACGCATTACCTCCGGGTCGGAATATATCTGGAACAATGCATCTGCATCTTCTGCGTTCAGAGGTCGCAGTGTGACTCTATGGTTTTTGCCATCAATTATATTTTGGTTCAAAAAATTCATCGGGATTCATTCACTTTTAAATAAATCATCGCGCTGTTTGTAGGCCGTTGATTTGATAACGCATGACAAAATGTACGCGCGCAATGTAACCTTAAACTCCGTAAAATAAATAGCGCATGTAGGCTGGGCTGGCAAGCCCAGCGTTTTTGAATTTAACGTTCCGTTGGCGATACGCTGGGCTTATCAGCCCAGCCTACGGCTTTGTAATGTTTACTTACCGCGAAATCCAAACCCCCAACCAAACACATCCCACATTCACCAAACTAATCAGCACCGCCGCACTGCCCATGTCTTTGGCGCGTTTGGCGAGTTCGTGTTGGCCGGGCGAGGCGAGATCAACTATGGCTTCGATGGCGGAGTTTAGTAATTCGACGATCAACACCAGCAGTACACTGGCGATCATCAGCGCTTTCCCGAGCGTGCTGACGGGTAGAAAAAAACTCAATGGAATCAATATGATAGATAACCATACTTCTTGACGGAAAGCGGCTTCGTTTTTATACGCGGCGATGAAGCCGTCGCGCGAATAAAAAAATGCGCGCCAGACGCGCGCGAGACCTGCATTATTTTCAGGTGGTAGGGATGTGGGTTTCATAGATTCCTAAGTTGGCCCTGAATGAGTCCTTCGACAAGCTCAGGCCGAACGGTGAAGTGTTGCTTTCGTTCGTGGTGAGCCTGTCGAACCCGGCACGTAATCAGCTTGCTCGCCGTTTCGCTAATTTATTTTTTCCAAACGAGATCGAGTTCGCGCGCGGCTTTTACATCGTCGAGGCGGCGCACGGGTGTGGTGTGCGGCGCGGTTTTTACAATGTCCGTATTGTTCATCGCTTCGTCACGCACTTTGACCATCGCTTCTATAAATGCATCGAGAGTTTGTTTCGATTCAGTTTCGGTCGGCTCGATCAACAAACACTCGGCGACCAACATGGGGAAATACGTCGTCGGCGCGTGAAAGCCGTAATCGAGCAGGCGCTTGGCGAAATCCATTGCGGTGACGCCCGTGGTGTCTTTGAGTTTTTTCAGTGTGATAATAAATTCGTGGCTGGCGCGGCGTCGTGGAAAGGCTAATTCAAAACCCGCGTCGCGTAATTTTACTGCCAGATAATTCGCATTCAGCGTGGCGAACTCAGCCACGCGGTGCATACCGTCGCGGCCGAGCAGGCGCGCATACACATAGGCGCGCAGCAACACGCCCGCGTTGCCCATCCACGCTGATAGGCGGCCTATGGAGAGCGGTAAATCTTTTTTGTCCGACCAGCGATAACGCTCGCCGTCTTTGATCACGATAGGCGCCGGCATAAAAGGCTGGAGTCTTTCGTTGCAACCGATCGGCCCCGCGCCCGGCCCGCCGCCGCCGTGCGGGGTGGAAAAGGTTTTGTGCAAATTCATGTGCATCACATCGAAGCCCATCTCGCCCGGCTTTACCGTGCCGAGTATCGCATTCAGGTTCGCGCCGTCGTAATACAACAAGCCGCCCGCATCGTGGACAATTTTCTGGATGTCGGCGATCTGTTTTTCAAATACGCCGAGGGTGGAAGGATTGGTCAGCATCAAGCCTGCAGTGTGTGGGCCGACTGCCGCTTTGAGCGCGGCGAGATCGACATTGCCATCAGCATCGGTCGGGATTTCGCGCGCGGTGTAGCCGCACATGACTGCAGTCGCGGGATTGGTGCCGTGTGCCGCGTCGGGCACAATGATTTCTTTGCGCGCGCTGTCGTTACGTGAGTCGTGATAGGCGCGGATCATCGCGATGCCAGCCAACTCACCTTGTGCGCCCGCCATTGGCGTCAGCGACACCCCGGCCATGCCAGTGACGTCTTTCAACATTTCCTGCAGCTCATACATGCAGCTCATGAATCCTTGCCCGGAGGCAACCGGCGCCAGCGGGTGACGCGCGAGAAATGCGGGCAACATGGCCAGCGTATTGCACGCGCGCGGGTTGTATTTCATGGTGCACGAGCCGAGCGGATAAAAATGGGTGTCGATGGAAAAATTCTTTTGCGACAAGCGCGTGTAGTGGCGCACCGCGTCGAGCTCGGATACTTCGGGCAACAGCGGTTTGCTTTTGCGCAAAAATTTTGACGGGATATTGTGCGCAGCCTCTTGCTTCGGCGCTTGTGGCGCGTTGCGACGATTAGGTTGCGAGAGTTGGAAAATCAACAAAGTGCTTGCCTTGGTATTTGTGTTGTCGCCGTTGGATTCCCGCCTGCGCGGGAATGACGGGATCCCCGCTTGCGCGGGGAAGGTAAAATTTATTTCAATGCAGCCAATGCCGCGTCGTAATTCGGTTCCTGGCCGATTTCCGGCACCAGCTCTGAGTGAATCACTTTATTGTTTTCATCCATCACCACCACGGCGCGCGCGGTCAGGTCGCGCAATGGGCCGTTGGTGATATGTACGCCGTATTTGTCGAGAAAATCTGCGCCACGGAAAGTGGAGAGCGACACCACGTTCTGCAAACCTTCAGTGGTGCAAAAACGCGCCATGGCGAACGGCAAGTCGGCGGCGATAACCAACACTACCGTGTTGTCCATTTGACCGGCTTTCTCGTTGAACTTGCGCGTCGAAGTAGCGCAAGTCGGCGTGTCGAGGCTCGGCACGATGTTCAATACTTTACGTTTGCCCGCATAGTCTTTCAGTGACTTGTCCGACATATCGACGGCGCAGAGGGAAAAGTCCGGGGCGGTTTGGCCTTTTTGCGGCAGGTCGCCGGAAACGTTAATCGGGGTGCCGCGAAGGGTAACAGTTGCCATAGTGATGCTCCTTGATGTTATTGATAAAATAATGATGGGTTATTTAGCTGCAGCAGCGAGTGGTTTGCGCTGGGACAATAATACGCTTTCCAGCGCCGCGCCGAAACGCTCGATATCGGCGTCGGTTTTAGTTTCCGTCGCACATACCAATACGCAGTCGCTGAGCTCAGGGTAAAAAGTATTTAAGCTGAGTCCGCCAGCGATGCCCTGCGTCGCCAATGCGGCGAGGACGTCTGCTGCGGCAATTGGTAATTGCAACACGGTTTCGTGAAAGGTTGGCGCGTTAAACTTTTGCGTCACGCCGCGAATTTGCGTCAGCCGTTTCACCAGCTTTTGCGTGTTGTTATGTGATGCGGCGGCGACATTTTTCAAGCCTTCCGGGCCCACCAGCGACATATAAATCGTCGCGGCAGTGACAAGCAAGCCTTGATTGGTGCAAATATTCGATGTCGCCTTGCTGCGGCGGATATGTTGCTCGCGCGCTTGCAGCGTGAGCGCGAAGCCGGGCTTGCCGTCGAGATCGACGGTGCGGCCGATGATGCGGCCGGGCATCTGGCGCACGAATTCCTGTTTGCAACACATGAAGCCGAAGTACGGCCCGCCGGATGACAACGGCACGCCGAGCGGCTGGCCTTCGCCGACCACTATGTCCGCACCCTTCTGCCCCCACTCGCCCGGCGGCGTAATTAACGCCAGCGCAACCGGGTTCACTACGCCGATGACCAAGGCATTTTTGCTGTGCGCGAAATCAGTGAGCGCATCGACGGCTTCTAACGCGCCAAAAAAATTCGGTTGTGGAATGACTAACGCGGCGAAATCCTGTTGATTTTCCAGCGCGGATAGCGGGCAAGTGCCGCTCGCTGCATCATAGTAAATTTCAATTAAATCAATGTCTTGCGACTTAACGATGCTGCGTACTACTTCGACATAGACCGGGTGCAAAGTGCGCGGCAGTAAAATCTTGCGCGAGTTTTTATGTACCCGCACTGCCATCAAAATCGCTTCCGCCAACGCGCTCGCGCCATCGTACAAACTCGCGTTCGATACTTCCATCGCGGTGAGCGATGCCATCATGGTTTGGAATTCATACAGCAATTGCAACGTGCCTTGACTGGCCTCGGCTTGATACGGCGTGTAAGCCGAATAAAATTCGCCGCGCGTGACGATCTGCCACACCGCTGCGGGAATGTGATGCTCATACGCGCCCGCGCCAATAAAATTCAGCAGCGGCTGGTCGAGCGCCGCACGCTCGTGCATCAAGCGCGTGATCGCCATTTCATTCAGACCTTCGGGCACATGTGTAAGGCCCTTGCTGCGCAATGCAGGTGGTATTTCGTCAAACAGTGCGTCGATGTCCGGCGCGCCGATGGCTTTGAGCATGGCGGCGATATCGTCTTCGGTGTGGGGAATAAAGGGCATAAACTATGTCAATCCAAAAATAACATTTTCAGTATCGTCATTCCCGCGCAGGCGGGAATCCAGTGGCAAGCAAAAATTATTAACAGCAGCAACTAAAAAGCAAAAAATATTTTGTGACAAACGTCTTTTTGCGCGGGGTCCCCGCCTGCGCGGGAATGACGGCGGTGTGGTGTTGAATTTCCTCTGTGTCTCTGCGCCTCTGTGGTGAAGGTTTTGCGCATTGGATGAGCAAGTGGGAAAAACTCAGTGGGAATCGGCTTCAACTTGCTGCTGATATTCATCCGCGCTCATCAGCTTGTCGAGTTCCTTTACATCACTCGGCTTCACTTTAAACATCCAGTTGGCATAAGCATCGGCGTTGATTTTTTCCGGCGCGGCTTCTACGTCGCCATTCACTGCGATCACTTCGCCGCTGATCGGCGCATACACGTCCGATGCAGCTTTGACTGATTCGACCACGGCGCATTCTTCTGCTTGTTTGAGCGCGCGGCCCTTCTGCGGGTTTTCTACGAACACCATATCGCCGAGCAATTCTTGCGCGTGTTCCGTGATACCGACCGTGATGGTGCCGTCTTGCTCCAGCCGTGCCCACTCGTGGGATTTGGCGTAACGCAGTTCTTTGGGAAAGTTCATGGTGTTATTTCCTTTATGAGAATTTGTCCTTGCCGCACAAACGGCAGGCGAATGATTTTAACGCTTAACATTTTATCGCGCACGGCGACTTGCACATGATCGCCCGCCTGCACGCCAGTGGGGACGCGTGCGAAAGCAATCGACCGTTCCATCGTTGGCGAAAATCCGCCGGAAGTGATTTCGCCATCGCCCAGTGGCGTGATGACTTTTTGATGAGCGCGCAGCACGCCGCCTTTGTCGATGAGGAGCAGACCGACCAATTTTTTTGCTGGCGCGTTGACAGCCAGCGCTTCTTTGCCGTTGAAAACGCGCAGCGCGCGTTGATCGACGGTCCAGCCGAGGCCGGATTCGAGCGGGCCGACATTTTCATCCATGTCTTGTCCGTATAAATTCATACCGGCTTCGAGGCGCAAAGTATCGCGTGCGCCGAGGCCGCAGGGCGCGACGCCGACAGCGCGTAATTGATTCCATAATGCCTCGGCTTCGGCGGCGGGCAATAAAATTTCAAAGCCGTCTTCGCCGGTATAACCGGTGCGCGCAATAAAATAATCGCCGATCGTCGCCGCGCTGAACGGCACCAGATCTTCGGTCGCCGATTGAGCGTCGGAAATCACGTTCCATACTTTGCTGCGCGCTTCAGGGCCCTGCACCGCAATCATGGCTAAATCGCGGCGCGGCAAAATTTGTACATTCAAATTCATCGCATCGCGTTGCGCCTGCATCCAGGCAATATCTTTGTCCGCCGTGCCCGCGTTGACGACCAAGCGATAATTTTCCGCACCGAGCCAATACACAATCAGATCATCGATCACGCCGCCGTCGAGTTTCAACATGCAGGAATACAAGGCGCGGCCCGGTGTGGTGAGCTTGTCGATATTGTTAGCCAGCAGACGCGATAAAAACGGTTTCGCCGCCGCGCCGCTGATATCGACAGCGAGCATATGCGATACATCGAACATGCCCGCATTGCGGCGCACAGCGTGGTGTTCTTCCAATTGCGAGCCGTAATGCAACGGCATTTCCCAGCCGCCGAAGTCGGTGAGCTTGGCGTTGAGCGCGCGGTGTGCGGCATTCAGCGGGGTTTGTTTGAGCATCATTTTTTATCGCCACTTTGCAAAAGCCAAAAACAAAAAAGGGGTAAGGTGATGGATTCCATCACCTTACCCCTCTGTCCTATTTACCTGAGAGATTGCGAAACGAATTTCGCGTGCCCCTTCGGTGGTTGCAGAAAAAATGCAACGCTCTCCAGAGTTGCTGTGCCGTTTTTTGAACGGCTGTTTGCGTGGTCACGGTTACCTGAGCGATATCGGGTGATGCGCCTTCGGTGGTGCGAAACCAACTATTTTCCGCACACTCTTCCACTGCAAACAAACAACAAGCGAACTATAACTGCGCGCATGCGTGCTGACAAGGCAAAAACGCATACTTGCATAACTTATTGATTTAATTGAATTATTTACGGGTAAATTAATTGCAGTCGATAGCCTGCGGGCTTGACTTCCTGCGCTTTGAATTGCAGTTTCACATTGATTTCAGAGTTTGGTGCGAAGCCGACACTTTGTGTCGCCGGTGGTTTGAGATAAGTCGGCGGCGCGATAATTCGCTTCACCAGCGTTTCATCTTGCGCATTAGTGAGAATTAAATCGAGATGCGGAAACGCCTGCACATAACGCGCTTTGTTGCGCAAGGTCGCGCGCAATTCGATTTGATCGGGCTTTTGCGGGTCGGCCACCAAGTCAGACGACTCGATACTCAGCAGATCGAAATTTTGCGGCAGGCCCACTTGGCAACCGACCATCTCGCACGCTTGCGCCATCAGCGGCCGCGCGTCGGGCAGCGCTTGGGCAATTTCTATGCGATATAAATACACAGCCTGCAACGCCCCAACAAAAAATAGCAGCGCCGCGCCGAGCGCCCAAGCCCAATGCGGCCGGGCGCGTTTGTTGGCCGCATCGTCGAGCAAAGTCGGGCCGTCAAATTCGTCTTCGTCCTGGTCTTGGTCTTGCTCCGGGAAATAATCCAGCAGAGGATCGCGCTCAGTTGCATCAGCAGGTTCGGTCAATGCCTGGGGTTGGGTGAAGCGCGGTTTATGCTTCGGTTTGCGCATTGGCGCAGGCGCAGGTATCGGCACAGCGGAAGGCGAAAAGGCTTCAATTCTCTGCGCCGGTCGATTAGTCACTTGATCCGGATCCGGTTGCAACAAAGGGCCAATATCGGGCAAATCAAAATCGGGATCGAACGACGGGGCGTTCGTGTCGATCGTCTGCGCCGAAAAGGCATTTTCGTGCTTGGCGAGAAATTCATCCGGTAGATGGGGAAAATTCTGCGCTTCTTTTGCGCCAAAATTTTCTCGCGGCGCTGAAGGCTTGTCTTCGCGCTTAGCCAGAAACTGATCTGGCAGATCGGGTTGATGAATCGCGTAATTTGTCTGCGCCGCTGCATCAGGCAAAATATTGAACGGCAGCGCGACGTCGTGCTGGCCATGTTTGTCTGCTTCCGCCGCTATGTGTATAGGCGGCGGCGTTTCCGCAGCAGGTTCGACGCTAGCCTCGGGCTGTTTGTCCGGCGCCGGTTTTGCTTGTGTCGGCCGAACAGGCAATGATCGTTCAGCCAGTGGCTCCATCGGCGTGCCCAAATGCATATAGCCGTTGAACACATGCGTGCAACGGCCGCAACGCACTTTCCCTTCGCGCGCGGCGAGCTGTTCGCTGTTGACGCGAAAACTGGTGCTGCACTTCGGGCAGGTGGTGTTCATGCTCATAGTTCGTCGTGCCACTCTCTCATTTTTTTCTGCCGTAAAGACAAGCCCAACCGTCTTTTTCCGCGTAGTGTGACATATCAAACCACGCTTGATAATAGGCCGCGACTTCCTGCCATTGTGGTTCGAGAATACCGGATAGCACGATCGCGCCGCCGGTGCGTACATGCGAAGCGAGCAAAGGCGCTAACACTTTCAGCGGGTTGGATAAAATATTCGCCAGCACGATATCGTAGGTGCGCGGCTGACTTTTTTCCGGCAAAGCGAAGCTGATCGCCACCTGGTTTTGCGCGGCATTATTTTTCGCCGCGACCACCGCTTGCGCGTCGATGTCGATGCCGTGTGCCGATGCCGCGCCGAGTTTCATCGCGGCAATGGCGAGAATGCCCGAGCCGCAGCCGTAATCCAGCACCGTTTCGCCGCCGTGAAGATACGCGTCGAGCCATTGCAGACAAAGATGCGTGGTCGGGTGGCTGCCGGTGCCGAAGGCCACGCCGGGATCGAGCGCGATATTGATCGCGTTCGCGTCCACTGCGTCATGCCAGGTCGGAACAATCCATAGGCGCGGCGAAATTTTAATCGGGTCGAATTGCGCTTGCGTCAGGCGCACCCAGTCCTGCTCCTCGACAATGCTTAGCGTGAATTTTTCTGGCGTGGGAATGTTGAGTTGCTTGCATGCCGCGCCGAGTGCGCCCTGCACATCAGCGTTGCGCTCGAACAGCACAATGAGCTCGCATTGCGACCACAAAGCCTCGGGCTCTGAGCCGGGTTCGCCGAACAAGGCATGTTCTTCGTCGGTGCCCGCCGCTGCGTCGGTTACGCTAATCGATAACGCGCCGACCTCCTGCAGCGCGTCGCCAAGAGCGTCAGCCGTCGCCGCATCCACGAACAGGGAAAGGGATTGCCAGGCCACGCTTATGGGCAGACCAAAAACAAGCGGATCATTTGGCTACCTTGGCGGCGGCGAGCTTGTCTTCCAGATAATGAATGCTGGTGCCGCCTGCGATGAAGGCGGCGTCACTCATTAATTCCTGATGCAGTGGAATATTGGTCTGGATGCCCTCGATCACCATTTCCGATAACGCGGTGCGCATACGCGCCATCGCTTGTTCACGCGTGTCACCATGCGCGATGATTTTGCCTATCATCGAATCGTAATGCGGCGGCACGTAATAATTATGGAAGGCATGCGAATCAACGCGGATGCCAGGGCCGCCCGGCGTGTGGTATTGCGTGATGCGGCCAGGTGACGGTACAAAAGTGTAGGGATTCTCAGCGTTGATGCGGCACTCAATCGCGTGGCCGCGCAACACGATGTCTTTTTGCCGGTAGCGCAGTTTTTCACCCGCCGCGATACGGATTTGTTCCTGCACGATGTCCACGCCGGTAATCATTTCTGTCACCGGATGTTCGACTTGGACGCGGGTGTTCATCTCGATAAAAAAGAATTCGTCTTTTTCGAATAAAAATTCAAATGTCCCCGCGCCGCGATAACCGATTCTGCGGCAGGCTTCGGCGCAACGTTCGCCGACTTTGTCGCGAATGCGCGGCTTGAGGAAAGGCGCTGGGGCTTCTTCGATAATTTTTTGATGACGACGCTGCATCGAGCAATCGCGCTCGCCGAGAAAAATCGCGTTTTTATGTTGATCGGCCAACACTTGTATCTCGATATGGCGTGGCGTTTCGAGAAACTTTTCCATATATACAGCCGGATTATTGAACGCGGCCTGCGCTTCGGCGCGCGTCATATTCACCGCGTTTACTAAAGCCGCTTCGGTATGTACCACGCGCATGCCGCGCCCGCCACCGCCTCCGGCTGCTTTGATGATGACCGGATAGCCGACCATCGCCGCGATTTTTTTCAATTCTTTTGGGTCGTCCGACAATGCGCCTTCCGAACCGGGAACGCACGGCACGCCGGCTTTTTTCATCGCGTTTTTGGCGCTGACTTTATCGCCCATCAAGCGGATTGATTCGGCGCGCGGGCCGATAAATACAAAGCCACTTTGCTCGACGCGCTCGGCGAAGTCGGCGTTTTCCGATAGAAAGCCGTAGCCGGGATGGATCGCCTGCGCGTCGGTGACTTCAGCGGCGCTGATGATGGCGGGAATATTGAGATAGCTGGCCGAGGACGGCGCAGGGCCGATGCACACCGATTCGTCGGCGAGCAATACATATTTGGCGTCGGCATCAGCCTCGCTATGCACCGCCACGGTCTTGATGCCCATTTCGCGGCAGGCGCGCTGGATGCGTAGGGCGATTTCGCCACGATTGGCGATCAGGATTTTTTCAAACATAGTCTGCGCTCAACCGATGATGAACAAGGGTTGGCCGTATTCGACCGGTTGGCCGTTTTCCACCAGGATGGATTTCACCACGCCCGCTTTGTCCGATTCGATTTCGTTGAGCAATTTCATCGCTTCGATAATGCACAGCGTTTGGCCTTCGGTCACGGTGTCGCCGATTTTGACAAACGCATCCGCGCCGGGCGCAGAGGTGCGATAGAAAGTACCGACCATGGGGGACTTGACGACGTGGCCTTCAGCCGCTGGCGGAGCTGCGGTCGCAAGTGGCGTGGCAGTCGCGGCGGCCGCTGCGGCCGGCGTCAACGTCATTTGCATTTGCGGCGTCATCGCCGGCATAGTTTGCGTGGTCATCAATACTTGTTGGGTGTGCGGGCTGGAGCGGCTGATGCGTACTTTTTCTTCGCCCTCGGTAATTTCCAATTCGGCGATGCCCGATTGCTCAACCAGCTCAATCAGTGTTTTGAGTTTGCGTAGGTCCATGGTGTTACCCCTTCTTCTATTTAATGTGACAACGCGTAAGTCAGCGCGAGCTCGTAGCCGGTTGCGCCAAGCCCAGTCACTACGCCGACGGCGAGCGCCGATACATAGGATTGGTGGCGAAACGCCTCGCGCGCATGAACGTTGGAAAGATGCACTTCGATAAAAGGTATTGCCACGCCGGCTAAGGCGTCGCGCAAGGCAATGCTGGTGTGGGTAAAAGCAGCGGGGTTGATGATGATAAAGTCCACGCCGTCCTTTTTGGCTTGATGGATGCGGTCAATCAGCGCGCCTTCGTCATTGGTTTGAAAACATTCCACTGCCGCCCTCGCCGATTGCGCCTGATTAATGAGGCGCTGATTAATGTCCGCCAAGGTTTGATGGCCATAAACGTCTGGTTCCCGACTGCCCAGGAGGTTTAAATTGGGGCCATGTAATACCAATATTTTTTTCATGTAGCCATTTTGCCGTTAATTGGCGGGAATTGTCTAGTTTTAGAAGAAATAAACCAACTTGACAGCGCTGAGAATAGGTCGAGGTTTGAATCTCGACAACGTGATCGAATTTCTTTTCAAATGAATAAATGACGCAAAACATTATAAGCATAAATAAGCTAAGTTAATCATTTTTAGCGTTAATAGGGATGACTAGGACGAATTTGAGCTGATTTGAATTCTAAGCCAAAGCATAAAATTTAATATAATCAATAGTTTAGTATTTTACGCTGAGAATCCTTTTTTTCTCATGATTTCAATGTGCCTAGCCCCCAGGCCTGACATCACCACGCAGCGCTTTGGCAATATACCCATCATGTTTCGGTTTCAGTTTTAAACCGCTGGTGGTAGATTAGTCATTTAGCAGAATGGCTGAACGACCTGCGATTACGCAGGTCCATCTCAACACATAACCAAGGTACTTTGATGCGCTATTTATTGTTGATTATTTTTCTGGCCGTTCCGGTGTTGGAGATTTATACCTTGCTGCAACTCGCGCATGAGTTGCACTGGTGGCTGGCGGCGTGGCTGATTTTTGCCGCGCTGGCAGGCATCGCCTTGATTAAAGAAACCCGGTTTGCCATGATCGGCCGCTTTACTTCGGCGTTGCAGGAAGGTCGCTTTCCTTTGGGCGAGTTGATTCATAGTGGTCGCAGTTTTGTCGCCGGGGCTTTGTTAATCTTCCCCGGTCTGGTCAGCGATCTGATCGCGCTGACTATTTTGCTCATGCCGAATCGCCAGTTGGCGCCGATCAAGGCCGCCCGACAGGATGTCATCGAAGGGCAGTTTCGCCGCGAATAATCCTAGCGCCGCTCGACGTTTTGCAGCAAAAATTCCACCGTTGGATAGTGCAGTCGCAAACGCAATTCTTGCAGCATGCGTTGGTTATCCACGCGGCGCGATTCGCGCATGAAAGATAAACCCGGCTCGCCAATTAAGCGTTCTGCCTCCAAGCGGCTTACGCGCGGCGGTTTATCTAAACTAAACGCCTGCGCAACCAAATCAAAATAATCCCCCATGTTCATATTTTCGCCATCGCAGGTGTTGTATGCGCGTTGCGGTCGGCCGCGAAACAGCGCCGCAATGCAGGCTTGCGCCAGATCATCGGCGTGAATGTGATTGGTGAAAACATCCTCTGCTTGATGCAGAACCGGAAGCCCTTTTTGTAATCGAGCCAAGGGCAGGCGTTCCGCGGCATAAATGCCCGGCGCGCGCAAAATCGATAATGAAATATCGTTGTCCATAGACCAGCGGCGTAAGCGTTGCTCGGCATCGACACGGCGCTTGGCGCGCGGAGTCTGCGGATTGAGCGGGCGGGTTTCATCAATTTTGGCGCCGGCGCAGTCGCCATACACACCGGTGGTGCTGATGTACACCACCCGCTGTGGTAAAATTTCGCTTTTATTTAACGCACAAATCAGATGGCGAGTGCGCGTGTCGTGGCCGCCGTGATTGGGCGGCGGCGCGGTGTGTAAAACATAGTGGGCCAGACCGCCGATGCGCGATAACGACGCCGGCGAATCGAGATTGCCAATAATCGGCACGATGCCATGGCTGCGCAGCGACGCGAAATTTTCAGCGTTGCGCGTTAGCCCGAACAGGTGAAATTTTTTGTGTAATAAAGGCGCGGCGCGTAACGCGACATCGCCGCAGCCGATGATGAGTAATCTGGGTAACGATTTCATAACGCGATTCTAACGGATTTAAGCAGAGAGCTTTTGCATGACACATTCAGTAACGGTACAACCGAGCGGCCATGTCTTTGACGTAAAACCTGACGAAACGGTGCTGGAAGCGGCGATCCGCAACAATGTCAATTTGCCTTACGGTTGTCGTAATGGCGCGTGCGGCTCATGCAAAGGCAAAATTCTCAAGGGCACAGTGGATTACGGCGACTATCAGCCGGGCACCTTGACCGAGGAAGAAAAGCGCGAAGGCAAAGCACTGTTTTGTTGCGCGATACCGTTGAGCGAGCTAACCCTTGAGTGCCGCGAAGTCGGCGCGATGCACGAAATTCCCATTCGCAAATTGCCCTGCCGCGTGCAAAAAATGGAACGGCCAGCCAAAGACGTGACCGTGCTCTCACTCAAATTACCCGCTAACGAACGCCTGCAATTTCTCGCTGGGCAATACATCGACATCCTCATGCAAGACGGCAAGCGGCGCAGTTTTTCCCTCGCTAACGCACCGCACGATGACGAATTTCTGCAATTACATATTCGCAATTACAGCGGATCGTTTTCCACCTTTGTGTTTACCGAATTAAAAGAAAAAGCCATCCTGCGTTTTGAAGGCCCGCTCGGCAGTTTTTTTCTGCGCGAAGATTCCGACAAGCCAATGATCTTCATGGCTGGCGGCACTGGCTTCGCGCCGATCAAAGGCATTATCGAACACGCGTTTCACCAAAAGACCGATCGCGAGATGGTGTTGTATTGGGGCGCGCGCGCACGGGGAGATTTATATATGGGCGAGTTGGCGGATAAATGGCAGCGCGAGCACAAAAATTTCACTTTCATTCCCGTGCTATCCGACCCAATAGCCGAAGATAAATGGCAAGGCCGAACCGGTTTCGTCCATCAAGCCATACTCGATGACTTCGATAATTTATCCGGCTACCAAGTCTATGCCTGCGGCGCGCCGTTGATGGTCGAGGCCGGACATCGCGCCTTCACCCAGACGCGTCAATTACCTGACGATGAATTTTATTCCGACCCGTTTACTGTCTCGGTGGATCACACCAAAGCCAAATAAAAACGCCGCGAAAAACTTCGCGGCGCAATGTAAATTAATTCAATTAAATCAATCATTTAAAACAAATGTCACTTTTATGTTGACGCGATAGTCCACAATCTTTCCATCCTTGATCGATACTTTTTGATCTTTAATCCACGCACTCTGCACACCCTTCAAAGTTTTGTTGGCGCGTTTGACGCCGGCCTGGAATGCATCGTCAAAACTCTTAGGGGATGAGGCGATAATTTCAGTAACGCGCGCGACGGAAGTAGCCATGCTGTTCTCCTTGTTGAGACTGAGATTGGGAAATTTCGTTGAAGCGAATCAGATTCGCTGATTTGATGCTAGGCCGTGGACTACGCCAAGTCAACCGGTATGAGGTGAATCTTTATAGCGCCTGATCACGCCGCGCCAGGATCGAGAAAGTGTTTGGCAAAAACCGGAATTTCGCGACAGAGTAAATGCAAGCCCGCGTTAAAGTGACCAAACTGGTAGCCGACTTGGCTCGCCAGATGATGCAGACTCTGCTCAGAGTAAATAGACACATGGCCGTTACGCGGCCCGATGTACCACCAGTTGGTTTTAATCTCGTTTATGTCGGCCGGTTGGATGAGTGTAGAAAACATCAGCAGGCCATTCGGCTTGAGCAAGCTAATCATTTCACTTAAGGTATCTTTCGGCTTGGTCGTATGCTCGAATACTTCAAAACTCAGAATCAGGTCAAATTGCTTCTGCGGCTTAGTCGTGTAGTCTGCTGAAAACGGATCATAGGTCGTGATATCTGCAAAACCTTTTTGCTTGAGTAGTTTTTCTAGCGTGCCATTTCCGCCGCCGTAATCCAGCACGCTGATATTTTTGAAATCACCGAATAAATCGGCAATAAAGCCCGCGTTGCCTTGAGGCCGCAATTCCTTGTAATCCGGATCGACCAGAATGTATTGGTCGTTATAAATATATTTCGAATAATCTTCGTTGGTAAATTGATCAAAAAAAGTGGTGAAAACAAACGCGCAGCGACTACATTGATAATAATAAACCGGGATACCAATGACGGGTAAA
>JAYVJD010000341.1:0-2545 GCA_043769625.1 Pseudomonadota bacterium
TTGGGTTGTTTGCTGTGCCCTTAGCTGATTCACTCACAAATGATGCCCACGCTTTGCCCGTAAAGCCGCCTGCTGCCGGGAAGTCATATGCCGCCATACCTTGCAACATTGGGCCGCTATGCACGGTCAAATTGTCGATATCGGCTGGCTGGAATACGCCGATAGAAGCGGTGAAGCCGGAGTAGTTAGGCGTTGAGTAAGTGATTTGCGGTTGGAACGCGGTGTACATATAGCCTTTGCCGATCAAGCCTGTCGTGGTGTTAATCACACCATTCAGGTTGGCTTGGCCGCCTACGCCCAACAAGGTCATGTCGGCGAGAATCGATTGCTGCGCAAACAAGCCGATGTCACGACCGATCTTGACTGAGCCCCAACTCTTGTCGCCGAAGCTCAGATAGACGTTACGCACGTCGCCCACAGTTTGGCCACCGCGAGCGCCCGTACCATTCAGTGTCGTGCCCGGTGCAAAGCCAAAGTGCGCTTTAATGTCGAGGTCGCTTTGGCGCGTGGTGGCGACAAAGCTGATCCAGCCAGGCAACAGGCCGTTTTGGATATTGGTGTGGTTTTCGTTGTCGTTACAAGCTGACAAAGTTGCCCATGATGCAGCACCAGCAGCGCCGCTGCAGCTTGTGTTGGTATAAAAGCCATTCACTGTGCCGTTGATATCCATATTCCAATCGTTGGCGGTAAAGCTTATCGCTTGCGCGGGGGCAGCCAATACCGTGAGGGCGCTGCAGACTGCCAGTTGAAGCAGGTTACGTTTGTTCATTTTAGAGCCTCCTGAATAAATTTAATTTTTTGGACCCCGATTAGTGCTCCGGGATTAATGCTACTGCGATGCTGCTGTTGCGATACCACTACGAAACGACGAAACAAGATCAAAGTTCTGTTGTGACAAAAACTTATGCAAGACTTCGTGTGCTAATGGCAATTGATGCTGATGGCATCGAGCGCCGGTTGCGATGAGGCGGTAAGGCCAAGGCGGATGAGCCTATCGCTGTGCATTTAGGTTAAGGCAATTCCCGTACCAAAGTGTATGTTTGCTGCAAGTGCGCGCATTATTCAATGAAGTGTTTTAGTAAATATTCAATATAATCAATATGTTGTAGATTTAGGCTTTGTTGCCATTTTGCGACAAACTAGGATTAAGTGGAATTTGTATCTTGTTGAATCAATTCAATTAATAGAAATTGCAAAAAAGTGTGAAGGGATTGCCACGAAAGGGGACGCATTGATTGCGTGTGTCACCATCGCGCAGCGAAAATCCTGGCGCGTCGCCCATTGGCTGAAACAGACGTAGCGTGGCGAATGTGACAAAATAAAAATCCGTATTGCAATTCAACCGAGCGCTCCTCTTGAAAAAAATCAGGAAAATTTCTTTTATCGTCTTGCTGATTTTGTTATTGCTGAGTCTCGCGTTGGTTTTTGCGCTCAAAACGTTTGACCCGAAGGACTTGAAGCCGCGCATGCAGAATTTTTTTCTGGAAAAATATCAGCGCAAGCTGGAGATGCCCGGCAAACTTACTTTGTCCATTTTCCCGGTGGTGCATATTGAGAGCGGGCCGATTCGCTTGCTGGAAAAAAATGGCACGGAGGTTTTTGCCAGCGTGGAATCGGCGAATATTTCTTTGCAGTTGCGGCCGTTGTTGGATGGCCGCTTGGATGTCAATCACATTACGTTGGAAGCGCCGTTGCTGCATGTGAAACGCTTGTCCGACGGCATGACCAATCTCGATGATTTTTTATCTGGTAGTAGCGGCGCGATGCCGGTGTTCGATATCAAAGGTTTAAAAATAAATAACGCGACCTGGACCTTTGAAGATCAGCAAGCCCGCTGGGAGCTGGTCCATTCCAATATGGAAGTTGGTCGCTTGGCGAATGGCGTTCCGACCGAGTTTATTTATGATGGCGATCTGGCATCGAACCAGAATGACGCGGCTGTGCATATCGCGTTGAAGAGCCCACTGCAATTCGATCTGAACACGCTGGAATTTTCGTTGCCGAAACTGGATCTCAGTATCAACGGCAAAACCAAAGCGGCGAACGCAACCAGCATGAACGATGTGACGCTGCATGCCGTGGGTGGGCTGACATTCAATGGCGCGAAACGACACACTCACTTACGTGATTGGCAGTTGCAAAGTCAAATAAACCAAGGCGATGAAAAATGGAATGCCCAGGTGCGCTTCACAGAGGCGGTGCAGGAAGGTAAAAATTGGCGGGCCAAAAATATTACCAGCGAGGCCGATCAACAAACTGCCATATATACGCTCAACACCACATTGACTGCGCCGGAATTTAATTTTGTCGATGCCCATATGAGCGGCAAGGAGATAAAGTTAGTGTCACAATGGACAGCGAAGCTTGATGCGAAAAAATCAGGCGGGCAAAAAAAACCCGACGCGATCAATGCCGTGCTCAGCATCGGGGCCCTAGACGATCTGAATGACACCGGCGAACACGCAGACATGATGAACTTACAAGCCGCGCATCTCGATGCAAAAGGCGTGATCAATCAAGCGCCAGTGAAATTATCGGCCACGGG
>JAYVJD010000342.1:0-2541 GCA_043769625.1 Pseudomonadota bacterium
CATCGAACTTGATGTCGTGTGGATCGGCTCCTGCAGCAACGGCCGTATCGAGGACCTGCGCAATGTCGCGCGCGTCGTGGAAGGCAAGAAGATCGCCGGCAACCTCGCCTATGCGATGATCGTTCCGGGCTCAGGCCTGGTGAAGGCCCAGGCCGAGGCCGAGGGTCTGGACCGCATCTTCACCGCCGCAGGCTTTGAATGGCGCGAGCCCGGCTGCTCGATGTGTCTCGGCATGAACGACGATCAACTGTCGCCGGGCGAACGTTGCGCATCGACGTCGAACCGCAATTTTGAAGGCCGCCAAGGCCCCGGCGGACGCACGCATTTGGTCAGCCCCGCGATGGCGGCAGCGGCGGGCATCGCCGGACATTTCGTCGATGTGCGCGAGGTCAAGTAATCATGGAAAAATTCAATATAATCAATAGTTTAGTTATGCCTCTGGATCGTGCCAATATCGACACCGATGCGATCATCCCTAAACAATTCTTGAAGTCGATCAAGCGTACCGGCTTCGGTCCGAATTTGTTTGATGAATGGCGTTATCTTGATCACGGTGAACCGGGGCGCGACAACAGCGGCCGTCCGTTGAACAAAGATTTCGTCTTGAACGATGCGCGTTATCAAGGCGCGCAGATTTTATTGACGCGCGAAAATTTCGGCTGCGGTTCATCGCGCGAACACGCGCCGTGGGCGCTGCTCGATTACGGTTTCCGCATTATCATCGCGCCGAGTTTTGCCGATATTTTTTACAACAACTGTTTCAAGAATGGTTTGTTGCCGGTGGTGTTGGATGCAGCGATAGTCGATGAATTATTCAAGGCGGTTGCGGCGAATGTGGCTTATAAATTGACCGTGGATTTGCAACAGCAAACGGTCACCACCGTCGGCGGAAAAAGTTTTACGTTTGAAGTCGATGCGTTTCGTAAACATTGTTTGATAAACGGATTGGATGATATTGGTTTGACTTTGCAACATGCGGATAAAATCAAGGCGTATGAAGTCAAGCGTAAACAAGCGGAGCCTTGGTTGTTTTCCTGATTGTTTTTTTCACCCTTGTCATTCTGAGCAGAGCGAAGAATCTGCTGTTTGGTTCCGTATCAACGAGCGTACAAGTAGATCCTTCACTTCGTTCAGGATGACAGTTGTTAATATTATTAAAATAATTAGATAGAAACCTCAACATGAAAATTGCCATTCTCTCCGGTGACGGCATCGGTCCTGAAGTGATCGCCGAAGCAAAAAAAATTCTCGATGTGCTGCGCAAAGACGGCATGAAAATTGAAACCGAAGAGGCGCCGGTCGGCGGCGCGGGCTACGACGCGCATAAAGATCCCTTGCCCTTAGTGACGCAAAAACTGGTGCAACAATCCGACGCGGTGTTGTTCGGCTCGGTCGGTGGCCCGCAGTACGACGCGTTGCCGCGCGAGATGCGGCCGGAGAGCGGCTTGCTGCGCATCCGCAAACAGATGGATACGTTTGCCAATTTGCGTCCGGCGATGGTGTATGACGAACTGGCCGATGCGTCTTCGCTCAAACGCGAATTGGTGGCGGGCCTCGATATCATGATCATCCGCGAGCTGACCGGCGATATTTATTTCGGCCAGCCGCGCGGGATTAAAACGGAAAACGGCGAGCGCGTCGGTTTCAATACCATGATTTACAGCGAAAGCGAAATCCGTCGCATCGCGCACGTCGGTTTCAAAACCGCGATGAAGCGCGGTAAGAAATTATGCTCGGTGGATAAAATGAACGTGCTCGAATGCACGCAGTTGTGGCGCGATGTCGTCATCGAAGTGAGCAAAGAATATCCGCAAGTGGCGCTGTCGCATCTGCTGGTGGATAACGCGGCGATGCAACTGGTGCGCAACCCGAAGCAATTCGACGTGATGGTCACCGGCAATATGTTTGGCGATATTTTATCCGACGAAGCGTCGATGTTGACCGGCTCGATCGGCATGTTGCCGTCGGCCTCGCTCGATGCGAACGGCAAGGGTTTATACGAGCCGATACACGGCTCCGCGCCCGACATCGCCGGAAAAAATCTGGCTAATCCGCTGGCGCAAATTTTGTCACTGGCGATGATGTTGCGTTACACCTTTAATGATGAAGCGAATGCGTTGCGCGTAGAAAAAGCGGTGAAGAAAACTTTGGCGGCAGGCTTGCGCACCGGTGACATCATGCAGCCGGGTATGCAGAAAGTCGGCACCACGCAAATGGGCGACGCTATTGTGGGTAATATGTAAATTATTGATTTAATTGAATATTTTAGGTAAAGCAAAATGATGAAAGTTGGCATAGTTGGTTGGCGTGGCATGGTCGGTTCGGTACTCATGCAGCGCATGCAGGAAGAGCGCGATTTTGATTTGATCGAGCCGGTATTTTTCACCACGTCGAACGCGGGCGGTAAAGGCCCGCTGGTCAATGGCAAAGAAACCGGCGCCTTAAAAGATGCCAAGTCGATCGCCGATTTGAAACAAATGGACGTAATTATTTCTTGCCAGGGCGGGGATTACACCACGGAAGTCTTCGCGCCACTGCGTA
>JAYVJD010000343.1:0-16811 GCA_043769625.1 Pseudomonadota bacterium
CAGCAGCCCTAGCTCGAACTCGCAGCCACGGTTGGCGGCGCTGAAGCTGCGCAAATCCATCAGCACGGTATCGCTACGCGTTGCCAATGCGTCCACACACGCGCGCCAGGTATTGTCGCGGCAGAAGAAATCGTTTACGCCATGGCGTCCGTCGGCGCTGGCGGCTCGCGTGGCGCGTTGCAGTTTGGCGCTCAGGCTGAACTTATCGGCAACATACGCGTCGCTGAGTCGTCCAGTGAGAAATTGCATCAGTTCATCGGTTTCGAGAAACGAAGCCGCAACATCAGTTCCTGCAATCAAATTAATCGGGCCGATATAACGCCAGCGCAGCCCGATTTCATCCATCAAGCGTTCGGTGCGCTTTGCGTGGCCGAACACGCGTAATAACAAAAGCGCCGGCGGGCGCTCATCGGTAAGCTGCGCGCGCGACCGGCGCAAACCTATGGTCACAACCAGTTTATAAGCAATAAAAGCCAGCAAAATTATCGGCGACGCAGATTTAAATCCGGCGGAGAGTTGCAGCATTTCAACCAAGGTAATCAGCAACCACCAGCAATCAATGGTGAACATCAGATCGCTGGTTTGCGCGCTCCACAGCCGCTGAGCCGCATAGCGCAGGCAGAGCCAAAGTGCCGCTGCAGCCGCTAGCATCGTCAACAGGCGTAGCGGCATAAACCAATCAAGCAAGAACGTGCTGCGGCTACTGAGCAAGAGGCAACCCAGCATCTGGAATGACCCGAACCAGGTGAGCATTAGCACGATCGATACCAGCAAACCGATCAGGCCTACACAACGCAATGCGCGGTTGCTCAGTAGCCACAGCAATAGCGTAGGCGGCGCCATTTCGAGCAACCATAGGAGCAGCAATTGACCGTGCGAGCCGACCATTTTTCCAGTCGCATGCATCGCCGTATCGAGCAACAGCAAAGCGAAAAAATAGGCCGCGAGAATGAATTTTTTTGTTTTGGGTTTGCCGACGGCGGTGAGCGCCAGCACCGGGATGATCGGCCAGGCGTAGATCAACCATATTGCCGTGAAACGCACGGGGTAGAATTCAAACCGATTAAAGTAGAGATATAGCGCGGTCACAACCAGCGCGTGTACAGCGCCGGCAAGCACATAGGTCAGGCTGAGCCTGCGTAGTGCGGAAACACTACGCTGATGCAATGACGCAGTTGTTTCACTCTGTTCAATCTGGTCGAGATACTTCAGTGTGAGCGGCGCAGGCAGGCGGTCACTGGCGGCCGCCTCGTTTGAAGGAACCGGGATGACATCGCCCGTCGATAGCCGCATGGCCTGGTTGACCGAGCGGCGATAAAGCTTGAGCGTCGCCCAGCTCAGCAGGAGCGCGAGCGGCAACGCTGCCACCAGAGAAAGCATCGCGAAGCCGTCGATAGCGACGTTACATTCGGGTACCCAGTTCATCGGCGTTGCCTCCCGGCTTATTCGTGCTGATACCTAGTTAATCTTAGTCTGCGCGTTTGGCTTTGCGCTACATCGATAACGCTTTTTCCGCCTAACCCAACACCAACAACACGGTAATACTCGCCGCCGACATATCGAACTCGCGCCGTATCACGCTGAACACCATGTCGATTTCGCCTTGATGTAATTTGATTTGATCGCCGACTATTGGGATCGGCGCGTTCGACGGCGCTTGGAAGGTCATCGACTGTAATCCGCGTTCGATCACACGTTGAGTCGCCGCGTCGCTGAAAGCGATGTTAATATTGATGGACGTCATGGCCGTGGCCTTTTTGATGGCATTAAAAAGTTGATTATAATCAATAAGTTATATAATTACTCGTTTACTCATTCTTTAGAAAAAAATCATTTCATGAATACTCTCATCTGCGGTTCGCTCGCCTACGACACCATTATGGTGTTTCCGGACAAATTCAAAAACCATATTCTTCCTGAACAGATTCACATTCTCAATGTGTCATTCTTTGTGCCGGAGATGCGGCGCGAGTTCGGCGGATGCTCGGGCAATATTGCTTACAACTTGAAATTGCTCGGCGGCAATCCTCTGATGATGGCGACAGCAGGCGATGACTTTGCGCCGTACTCGGTGCGCCTGGATAAATTAAAGTTATCACAAAAGCATGTGCGCATTGTGCCGCAAACGTTTACTGCGCAAGCGTTTATCACCACCGACCTAGACGACAATCAGATTACCGCGTTTCATCCGGGCGCGATGAGTCAATCACATTTGAATCATATCGCGGATGCGCACGATGTTTCGCTGGGGATAATTTCTCCCGATGGACGCGACGGCATGGTGCAACACGCGCGCGAGTTTCATGCGGCGAAAATTCCGTTTATTTTTGACCCGGGTCAGGGCATGCCGATGTTTGATGGCAAAGATTTGCTGGAGTTTATCGCGCTCGCCAGTTACGTCACGCTGAATGATTACGAAGCGAAAATGCTGGAAGAGCGCGCCGGCAAAACCATCGCGCAACTGGCGCCGCTGGTGAAGGCGATAGTTGTGACGCGCGGCGGCGAAGGCTCGACGATTTATGCCGACGGCGCAGAGCATAAAATTCCTGCGGTAAAAGCGGCGGCGGTGGTCGATCCCACCGGTTGTGGCGATGCGTATCGCGCGGGTTTGCTTTACGGCATCAACAAAGGTTGGGATTGGAATAAAACCGGCAAGCTCGCCAGCTTGATGGGCTCGATCAAAATCGCCAGTCGCGGCGGACAAAACCATACGCCGACACGCGACGATATCGACGCGCAATTCGCGTTGCAATTTGGCATGACGCTGGATTGATCAGCAATATTATTTTGGAGTAAGCCGTTAAGCCCACTTCACTTCCGCAGCGCTGGTTTCGTTTTTGCCGGCTGCTGCTGCATTTCGCCAAAGGCCTGCTCATCGTCGCGCTGATTTATCCGCGCAAAGAAAACGCGTGGCAGCGCGCGACGGTGCAACGCTGGGGCCAGCAATTACTTCAAGTGCTCAACGTAGAATTAAACGTCCACGGCGAGCTCCCAGCCGGGAAAAAATTGATGGTTTCAAATCATATTTCCTGGCTGGATAATTTTGTCGTGCAGGCCTTGTGCCCGGCGCATTTTGTCGCGAAATCAGAAATTCGTAGTTGGCCGGTCATGGGTTGGCTGGTCGCCCACACGGGTGCGCTCTTCATCGAACGCGCGCGGCGGCATCACACGTTAAAAATCAATCAGGACATGATGGCAGCGCTGGATGCGGGCGATAGCGTGGCGCTATTTCCTGAGGGCACGACGGGAAGCTGTGAGGAAATCCGACCGTTTCACAGTTCGTTGTTGCAAGCTTGTATCGGTAGCAATGCGGCGTTGATGCCGATGGGTTTGCGTTATCACTCGCCCGATGGGATGCAGACACACGCAGCCGATTACGTCGGCGAAATGAATTTTATGACGTCGCTGAAAAATGTTTTACGCGAAGAAAAAATTATTGCGAACTTGTATCTCAGCTCGCCGATTGACGCGGCAGGCAAATCCCGGCGTGAATTAGCCCGTGAAGCAGAGCAAGCTGTCGCTAATCTTCTCGGCTTGGCGGCACCGCACAGGACACCGAAAACACCGCTCGATCCTCCAGCCGAAACGCACTGAGCGCCGAGCGCCACAGACAGCCGGAATCGAGCGCGACCAGATTTTTTTCTACACGCAAACCCAGCGCAGACCAGTGACCGCAGATGATTTTTTCGTTTTCGCTCGCGCGCTCGGGCACTTGAAACCACGCATAGCAACCCGCTGGCGCATTGTCGATGCCGCCTTTGTGATCAAAATCCATTTCACCTTCACCACTGCAAAAACGCAGACGGGTAAACGAATTGATAATTACACGCAGCCTATCGAAGCCGGTTAAATTTTCATTCCACTTATCCGGGCTATTGCCGTACATCGCTTGATAAAATTCACGGTGATTTTCCCCGCGCAGTGCTTGCTCGGCTTCGCGCGCGAGTTGCGTGGCTTGAGCGAGATTCCATTGCGGCAGCAAACCCGCGTGAACCAAGGTGTAGCCGTGCTCGTGATGCAACAGCGGGCGATGGCGCAGCCAATGCAATAATGCATCGCGGTCCGGTGCGGCCAAAATATCGTCCAGCGTATCGCCACGGTAATTTTCTGCCACGCCCGCCGCGACGCAGAGCAAATGCAAGTCGTGATTGCCAAGCACCGTGACGGCACGATCGCCGAGACTTTTGACAAAGCGCAAACACGCAAGCGAGTCTTCGCCGCGATTAACCAGATCGCCGACGAACCATAAGGTGTCTTGCGCTGGGTCAAAATTAAATTGGCGCAATAATTTCTGCAGCGGCTTGAAGCAACCTTGCAAATCACCTATCGCGTACGTGGCCATGTCTGACTCAAGCAATAAAAAAGGGCGATACTAGATCGCCCTTGGTTGAATAATTGTTAAGCACGTTTATTTTTTAACTTCTACTGCTGGCGCTGCGGCGACGGGCGCGGGTGCATCGGGTTCTTTATACGCCGCACCGGCAGAATTACCCATGTAAGCCACGGCACGCGCGACTTCCACGTCGTCAAGATCCGCTGCGCCGCCTTTGGCCGGCATCGAGCGAATGCCTTTTACTGCGTGCGTGACCAGCGTCTCGAATCCTTGCTTGAGGCGATCGCCCCAACCGGCTTTGTCGCCGAACTTCGGCGCGTTGAGCAAACCGGCGGTGTGGCATGACGCGCACACGGCTTCATACACTTGCGCACCGGATTTGAAAACTTTCGGCGCATTCGCATCGACCAAGGTCAATTGCGCGATCGGCTTGATGCGTTCGCGGACGGCTGCTGCTGCCATGGCAGGATCTATCTTGGCATTACGCTCGCGCGTCTGATACGCGCTGACAGAAAACTGCGCCAGCATAACAATAGCGATAATGCCCGCAACAGAACCGGCGGCGATGGCAATGGCTTTTTGGATGACGCTTTTGGTTTTGGCGGCTTTATCACCGTTGGATGGGTTAGGCGTTGGGTGCTTTGCTGCGGACATGTTTGTTTCCTTGATGCTGAGGGCTTAATTAAAAGACATCCTGTCTGCGCGATGGTTTGCGCCGGATGCATTACAGCCTCGCATTATAGCGATAAACGCCGCACATGAAAAACCCACTGGCGCAGATTGGACGGACAGCGGGTTTTTCGCTATGCTTTGCGCACGATTAGTGGTCGTCGTTCAGCTTCTTCTCATCTCCGCGCCCGTAGCTCAGTTGGATAGAGTGTTGGTTTCCGAAACCAAAGGTCACAGGTTCGACTCCTGTCGGGCGCGCCAAATAATTCAATATAATCAAATAGTTAAGTATTTTTTCAAAACTCGACTTTAAAGCCGGACGTGATGCGCTGATCTTTAAAATTGGTTTTTCCGACGGTTTGTTCAACATCCAGAAAGCCGGTTTTGCCTTTGCCAAATTGCGCTGAGGCGCCGATAGCGACATTGCCAAAACTTTTATCTTTGTTTAGTTCCGGCGTCACGGTCAGTTGCACGCCGCCGCCGACAGCTTGCGCTTTAGCTTCATCGGCAGATTGCGACTGATTTTGAAATTCCACGCGCAGGTGCGGGACGAATACACCCCAACTGGTGCTCTGCGTGTATTGCAACTCGGTGCCTAAGGTCGTTAAGTTGGAAGTCATCAATTGATCGCCGACGGCGATAGGCTCAGTGCCGCGCTCGTTGAAGGCTTTCACTTTCGATTTTAAATATTCAATCCGCCCATACGGCGTGAACGCCCAGCCCCCGCTGCGCCAGTCATACCCAGCAGTGAGCGACATACCGAGACCATTACCTTGCGTATGCGCCACCGCCGTCGTGCCGGTCGCTTCGGTTCGTTGCAAATCAAATTTATTATTTCCCGACGTGAGCGCGAAATCAATATAGGTGGTTTGTGAGGGCGCAAATGATGCGTAGGCAACAAAGCTATAGCCTGATGCGTCTTGTTTACCGGCATCGCCCGCCATCATGGTGTTAGACTTCATCGTGCCGAACGCTGCGCCGATGGCAGATTTTCCACCGAGACGATAGTCACTGCCCACCGTTATGCCGCTGGTGTTGACCTGCGCGCCGCTGAGCTTATCTTCATTCACGCCGATGCTGCCGCTAACATAAGCACCCCAGCGGCGACTACGTAGCCCGGCAAGATCCTCATCGCAACCCTGATTACTCGACGCCGCGCCCTGCGCACCCGATGCGCCGCAGCCACCCCCACCTGCCGCACTACTCAATGGCCCGCCTTTACCATTTGCCGATACATTGATTTCCTGCTGGAAGCCCGGTGTGCTGTCGTGAAAACGCAGATAGCGGATGCGCCGATTAATATTGGTGAGCTGCGTTTGAATACCCAACTGCGTGCTTCTCAGCGTCGCGGCGATTTGTTGTCCGGCAATTAGCGTAATCTGCGCAGGCGTCAGAACCGACACGGCACCCACTGCATTGATTGTGAGCGCGGTATCTGCGCTGGCAGTGACATCATCAGCCAAATCGAGGATCACTGTGCGCGCGCCGGCTGCTAACGGCTTGAATACGATTTTCAATTGGCATGCTTGTGCGGGCTGAAGCGTGGCAGGGCAAGTACTCGAGGTCAGGAAGTCAGCTGTATTTGCGCCACGGAAATTCGCGCCTTTAAATCCCACTGACGTAGTCGCGCCGTTCGACAGATTAATCGTGACCTGACTTTCTTGACCGACGATAGTGCTCGGCAAAGCAATATTGCGATCAGGGCCGAAGGGCGAAGCAGAGGGCGGCACGACAACCGCTACGCCGGAACCCGTCAGTGTTATCCCGCGCGGACTGCCCCCGGCATTGTCGGTGATAGTAATGGTTCCCGTGCGTGCAACAGCCGCTGTCGAGCTGAATACGGTGGTAATGGTGCAGCTATTGGTCGGGGTAACTGCCGTTGCACAAGTATTGGATTGTGTGAAATCGGTACCGGTAATAGCGACACTACTAACTACTAAATTCGCGGTGCCGGTATTCTGTACGCTGATCGTTTGCGTGTTGCTACTACCGACGGTGACATTGGGGAACGCAATATTGGTGGCGGATAGTGTGACGACTGGTACTGGGGTCGGCGTACCGGTTCCTGTCAGCGTGAGCTGACGCGGACTGCCGCTTGCATTGTCAGTAATAGTAATGGTTCCAGTTCGTGCGACAGCGGCAGTCGGGCTGAATACAGCGGTGATAGTGCAGCTATTGGTCGGAATAACGGCAGTAGAACAATTATTGGATTGGGTAAAGTCGGTTCCCGCTATGACGATGCTGCCAATAACTAGATTGGCTGTGCCAGTATTTTGTATGGAGACGGTTTGAGTGTTGCTGGCACCAATTGTCGTGGATGGAAAAGGGACACTGACTTTTGAAAGCGTTACGACTGGTACCGAGGTCGGCGTACCGGTTCCTGTCAGCGCCACAGTACGCGGACTACCGCCGGCGTTATCGGTGATAGTTATTGTGCCTGAACGTGCAACAGCCGCCGTCGGGCTGAATACAGCAGTGATGGTGCAGCTATTGGTCGGAATGACTGCAGTAGAACAAGTATTGGATTGGGTGAAGTCAGCTCCCGCAATGGCAACACTCCCAATCACTAAATTCGCGGTACCGGTATTTTGTATTACGACGGTTTGTGTATTACTGCCGCCGATGGTGACCGTGGGGAACGCTATAGTGATCGCGGATAGTGTGGCGACTGGTACTGGGGTCGGCGTACCGGTTCCTGTCAGCGTGAGCTGACGCGGACTGCCGCTTGCATTGTCAGTAATAGTAATGGTTCCTGTTCGTGCGACAGCGGCAGTCGGGCTGAATACGACGGTAATGGTGCAGCTATTGATCGGAATGACTGCAGCAGAACAAGTATTAGATTGGGTGAAGTCAGCTCCCGCTATAGTGATGCTGCCAATAACTAGGTTGGCTGTGCCAGTATTTTGTATGGAGACGGTTTGCGTGTTGCTGGCGCCGATGGTCACATTGGGGAAAGCGATGCTAGCCGAAGAAAGAGTGACGACCGGTACTGGCACAGGTATGCCATTGCCACTCAGCGTGATAGTAGGTTGTGTAGTGGAATTGCTGGCGGCGATGGAGGCTTGCGCGACGCGATTACCCAACGCTGTTGGTTTGAATGCAATGGTGATAGAGCAAGTACCCGTCGGGCCAATAGGGTTGGTGCAAGTGTTGGTCTGGGTAAACTCTGCGGCATTGGCACCGCCAATCGTGATGCCTGTGACGGTCGCCGCAGCCGTGCCGTTGTTGGTGACGGTAAAGGCGTTGGTTTGTTGTGCACCCAGTTGGGTGTCGGGGTAGGCATATGTTGTTGGCGCGACGGCGAGGTTTCCCACTAGCGGCGCCGTGACTGTGAGGGCCGTGGCAGTAGGATAGATTAATGTCTGTCCATTGGTGGTGACGTTAACAGGCACCGTAGCAAGCGCAGTGTTAGCGGGGACGGTAAACGGCAAGGCAGCATTGGTTGTCGTTAAAGTTTGATTAAGAATAGTCCAGCTGTAACTCGCTGTAACGTTGGGAATCGCGGTGCAACCTGCATTCAGAGTGACGCTACCGCCTGCTGGTATAGAGTTTGGTGTGACCGTCGGCGCGCAAAGCGCTGTGCCGTTGCCGTTCAGGTTAATCGTCGGTAGCGAGCTGGAATTAGTGGCGACAAGGTTAATTTGTGCTGCCCGTGCGCCTAAGGCTTGCGGTGAAAACGCTACATTAAACGTACAAAAAGAATTGGGAGAGACAGCGCCTCCTGCGCAAGAGTTAGTGCCTGTGAAAGTAAAATCTGCTCCGTTTACGCTGCCAATAAGCACGTTACTGATACTAGCTGTACCTAATCCATTATTGGTAATCGTAAAGCTATTGACCTGTTGTAATCCTACCTTGGTATCTGGATAAGTGTATTGCGTTGAAGCCACCACTAAATTGCCCGGTAACGGCGACACGGTTAGGGCGGTCGCGGCGGTATAGATTATTGTCGGGCCTCCAACCAAAAGTGACACGGGATAAGTCCCCCCGTTGGTATTAGTTGGCACAGTGTAATTGAGCGTTGGATTTGTTGTGCCTAGAGTTAGCCCTAGTACTGACCACGAAAAACTTTCGGCGATGCCTGGTCTTGCTGTGCAGTTGGCGTTGAGGTTGATACTAGCTCCAGCCGTGACTGAGCTTGGCGTAACGGTGGGTGCGCACAACGCTGTACCTGTACCGCCCAACTCAACAAATGTATTGCCGAGAGTCGGATCAGAAATCCGCAGCACAGTAGTTTGGTTCCCAATAGTCTGCGGACTAAAAAATATATTCACCGTACATTGGCCTAAAGGAGCGATCGTTCCGCAGTTGTTGATCTGCTGAAAATCTGCACCGCCGCCCACATCAAAACTAACTTGGGTGGTGGCTGAATAATTAGGGTTAGGGTTAGTGACGGTAATAGCACTTGTGCTCGGTAACGTCCCTACTTTTGTGCCGGGGAAAACAAAAGTTGTAGCTGATAAAACTAAAGGTTGTAGTGCCGTTCCGTTGACGGTAAAGCTCACCGAGCCTGGACCCGCTCCGGGATTAAAAACGCTGGCGGTTTGTAACCCGGTAATTCCACTAGGTACCGTGATGGTCAAGACGGGGCTTGGGCTGGTGCTGATACTTTGGCCAAACACCGTCCACGTATAGGTAGTCGTAGCGGTCGTATCACAATTGGCATCGAACGTTATGCTTTGCCCCGTAGTGACGGGATCGGCAGATACGGTGGGGCTACATATCGCGTAGGCAGACGATTGCGCGCCGATGAAAAATAGCACGATCAAAAATAATTTTTCAGCTAGTTGTCGTAACACATTTTTCTGGCTTTTCATGATATTTACTCGCGTAAATTGTTTAATATAAACAATAAGTTACATTAATTTACCGGAACGAACAAAAAATCTCCTGCTTCATGGCCTGCGTATTTAATCGGTGCGTAATCGGGACGTTGCGTGACTTTTAATCGCGTCGCGCTATAGAGAAATCGTGCAGATAATTCGGCGTGAACTTTGTTGGCTTCGATCGGCTCGCGCACAACGCTTAATACTTCGAGCAAACTCTTGGCGAACATGGAATTTTTTCCGCCACCGCCATCGACGACAGGCTCGAGCCCACCAGAGGTCAGCGCGACGCGTGCTTTATTTTTTCCGAGTGAAGTCAATACGGCGCGGCGCGCGTCTTCGCTTAATTCGTTATCGGGTTGGCTCAACGCGGCGCGCGTCATGGTGCCGGCGTAGCAGGAATCGGCAATTACCAACACATGTTTGGCCGGCATAGCGATGAGTTGGTCGGAGATGTCGATGATCGAAATCCAGTTGGTGATATTTTTTTGTTCGCCGTCGATGGGGATCCAATAACCGCGTTGATTGACGGCGTCGATGTCGCCGTGACCGGCGTAATACACAAGCAAATTATCTTTGGCGGATAAGCGGTTACGCAGGTCATTCAGCGCGACCAAAACATCGCGTCGCGTCGCGTCTTGCAGCAAGGTGACTTTGAAACTATAACGATTTTCCAGAATATTCTTCATGTCGCGCCCGTCGGCGATGGGCGTGTCGAGCTTTTCAAATTTTTGATAATTTTGATTGGCGATGATCAGCGCGTAATAATTGCCGGGGAAGTTGGTGTCCATTTTGAGCGTCAGAGGCGTGGCGAGTAACGGCTCTTGAGTGACCGGCGCTTCTTGCTTCACGACATTTAATTCGGCCGTGGCGCGCTGGCCTTGTTTGTCGATGGCGATAATTTTCACCAAGGCGTTACCGCTGGCAAGGTTGATGGCGGCTTTGAATAATCCGTTTTCGTCAAAACTTTCTGGTTTGTCATTCACCATTAATGAAGCCAAACCTGCAGGCGCGGTGATTTTTCCGACCAGATCGCGACTGAGTTGCGTGCCGCGCACACGCACAACGGGCGCTACACCGCGCGTTTTGATGGATGACAACACAACGACTGGATCAATAATCTGAATAGTCGGCGCTTCGAGATTGGTTTTGACACCGCCCGCGATGCGAAATAATTGTTGGGCTTTTACTGTGTCGCGTTTTACGCCGAGACCGCGCTCGTACAATGCGCCGAGATTGACTTGCGCACGTGCGTAATTTTTATCGGCGGCTTTTTGATACCACTGCAGCGCGGCGACATAATCGGGTGCGCCGGCGATACCTTTTTCGTAAATTTCGCCGACATTGGTTTGCGCTTCTTCATCGCCTTCATTGGCGAAAGGTAACCAGATGTTGAGTGCAGCGGCCGGATTGGTGTGGGATGAAACGTATTCACCGCCCTTGCTTTCGCAATCGGCGATAGTGGTCTTCGTCGCGCGGCGCGGCGTGACGCCGGATTGATACGCGCCGAGTTTGCGCACTTGGCCGGGGACCAGGCAATCAACTACCAACAACTTGGCTTCATCAGTGCCGCCGCCGGACGGAACTTGTGAACAAGCAGAAACCAGCGTTAATGACAGCGCCACTATGCCGATGGAAATCATATTTTTATTCATATCCCTGACCTAAACATGATCGAAAATCGGAACTAAGAATTAATACTGACTGGAATTGATTTCAACTTCGGACGCGCCTTCGATGACGCCTTTAGTGACGTTGACTACGCCATCCATTTTGATAGTAGAGGCGCCGCGTGCGCTGACATACGCTTGCTGGATATTCCCTCCAGTATAGTGGATATTACCGGCACCATTTACGGTGGCCCACGCACGCTCGACATTCCCGCCTTTCACGTTGATGTCACCAGCGCCGTCGATAGACAAGCGTACTTCACCGATGGCTTCACCTAATTCAATGTCTCCCGCGCCTTTGATACGCAAACGCGCTGGCCCGAGGCGCTTGGCTTTAATACTGCCTTCGCTGACAGATAAATCTGCCGGGCCTTTCATCATTTCTATGCTGGCCTCGCCAACAAAGCCTTGGCTGAGTAAAGACGTTTCTGCGGGGACAATCGCCGTTAACTCGGCCATCGGTTGCGGTTTGCTATTGGAATAATTTTTGTTGCCGATAATCAGCTCCTGTTTAACGTTGATGCCTGAACTAATTTGCATAATATTGCCGTTATAGTGAATGGCATCACCCAATTCAACTATGGGTGCATAAGACACATGCAGAACGCCTTGATGCAGTGTGGTTTTTAATCGCGTTATATTGCCGCGCTTGAGCTGCAAGTTTATCGTCTTACCACTACCCGGCTCTATGCGGATTTTCCCTACGAAAGCGGAGAAATCAAAGGTAGTGGCCGAGTAGGGTGGCAGTGTTTGCGCGTCAATCACACCAGGCGCTGCAGCCAATAGGGCAAAAATTTTCAACGTCATCATGGTCGTCTTCATGGCATCACCCTCTCTTGCCGCGCTTAACGGTTGGTGCGGAGTACGCACAAACCGCTTTGGTCGTTAATTAAATAAACCATTGAATTATTTGAAGTTTTAGAGAATTTGCCGAGCTGTCCTTTAAGCTCGCCTACGGGCTCCAAATCATTTTCTTCAAACAATAAAGTGCCGCGTTGCCAGCACCGTAACTGCGCGCCTTTTTTCAGCATCCCCTGTTCCATATCTGGCGCAGCGACTGATTTTTTTATTTTCGGCTCCTCCACCATCGCCGTCGCAATAGCTAAACCGCCGTTACCCAACCATGCCGTAATCAAAATGACCTTTAGTATTAAGGCGGGGTTTTTATTAAAAATCGACATGAAATTCTCCCATCGCGTATTTGCCGTTACTGGCTTTGGCATAAGCCTGCTGCAAGGTTTCAAATCTCCTGATTGAAACCGATTGATCGAGATCCATACCGGTGATGAGTGGCGATAGCAATTTGGTAACATCGGTTTCAGTGGCATAACACTGGACGGTTTCGCGCGTTTGCTGGTCGTTAGCGACAATCTGAAACCCCGGATGATTCGGGATCGTTACCGATTGATTAGCGGGGATATAATTTTCTTTCTGAAAACGATTAGGAAAAATGCGATTCAGTTTCTGGTTTTCGTCTTTGAGATAGCAATAGACGTAGGCATTGGTTCCCGATTCGACACGCAATACAACCTGTTCGCCGGATTTAAATTTGCTTTTCCCGTTCCCACTTAGCAGTGACACTCGCATATGGTCATTCGGTGCTTTGGTTTTTTCCTCATCGCGCGGAGTGAGTTGCACCTGTTCTTTAACCGCTTGCGGGGTGTTGTCATTGATGATGGCAGCAAATAGTTTCTCATCCAAAATGGCTTCCGGCGTCAGGCCGAATTTAATTCGTTCATCGATAACTGCCTTGCGAAATTCCGAATTGTTTTTTCCATCAGATGGGCCCTCATACAAGCCGCGCTGTTTAAGCTGAAACTGAACGTATTCCGTCATTCGAGCTTTGCCGTGCAACACGTAATACCAATTGGAAATTTCAGCCTGTACATCAGGGTGCGTCTCGTCCACGCCAAGGCAGGCCCAATAAGGTACGCGAAATAACTTACCGAATAATTCAATCGCGCCTAGCTCAACAAGGTTACGCAAGCCTTGCGCAGTTGCATCGTTTTTTGCCATGCCCAAGCTGAAAGAGATACCTAGCTTTTTGATTGTGGCATCAGCATCCGTGCCCGTACCTGTTTTGTAAATGACTACCTCATTACGGGACGTAACGCCCGAAACCAAGGTGGTGTCCGTTGCACTAATCACGCTCAAATCCATCGCCAACACACTGGCTTGGGCAGATGAGGAATAATCTACGCCCCAATTTTTGGCCAACATACCGCCATCCAACTGTTTGCGAAAAATACCGTCATCAAGTTGCGAAATTGAGCCGCGAATATCGTAGCGAGGGACGTTCTCGAAGGTGTCTTTACGCGCAGCGGCGGCCATAAAAGTATTCAGATTGCCAGTATCATTGCCAAAGGTAATCAGCTTTACACCGCGGCTACGGTAGGTCATATCTGATATCGCCGAAATCAACATGTCACGCGTGCCTGTGTTGACCTTTTTGGTATTGTCATTCAGATCTTCGACCATGATAGGCACACCGTTGATACCGAACTTTATGAACATTTTATCCATGCAACGCAAGGCTTCACGGAATTGCGTCATATTGCGACGCGGTTCCTGGCGCGGACCTAATTGCACCTTATCTGTCTCAACTCTGGCGTCGCGTTGCAAAGTGGTCGCGCAACCTTGATGTAGCAGTGTTATTGCGATGAATAACAACTGGCTCCATTTTTTTCCGAGGAGATTCATAACCTATTTTTTGCAATCGGATGAGTTGGTGATATTGCCGAGGACTATCACCTTTATTTCGCGCGGGCTGATTTTCCCTGCGCGATTGTCGTTTTGGACGTTGCCTACCTCGACCGAGCAATTATTATTTTTCGATTTACCAGCCATTTCATTTCCCGCTCCCGGGATTTCGCCTAAATAACGGGACTTAGCGCGCGCTTTCGCTATCTCTGCTTTATCTTCGTCCTCTATCAGATGATCAATGGGGATATATGCGCCTGCCTGCGCCAAAGTGTGCGTCAGTAAAATTGAGATAAAGAATATTTTTTTCATGGCGGTTTCCTTGTTAGCTGCTCGCAGTCAAAGGGGAAAATGGGCGGCTTACGCCGCCCTATTTTTCTTAGAAATCGACCTGGCTGCCAATTGCCATTTTTTGACTGTTTACCAACCCACCGACGCCGATTTGATTAATGCTTCGGGTGTTAATTTTTACTGTAAAGTTACCGTTCACGTTTTTAGCCGAGCCGACAGCCATTTTTTGACTGTTTACCAACCCACCGACGCCGATTTGATTAATGCTTCGGGTGTTTATCTCGGCATCGAAGTTGCCATTAACATCTGCTAAGGCATTAGCAGAAACGGCCATTGCTGCAACAACTAAAATTTTCAAGATTGCGTTTTTCATGATCATCTCCATAAGATTAAAGTGAAATAAAATTTTGCTGCTTAAGTGGATAACGTCATTTGTGTGTCATCCGTGAAATAAGTCACAGCAATTTCAAATCCGGTTCAATGTTTTTATGACTTTTGTCACAAATTGAATATTTATTTTTAGGCGGCGGTAATTTATGAGTGAGTATTTGCTGAGAAAAAAATGGCGGGGCTCATACGGCAACGCATGAGCCAGTCAAGTATAACTATATGATTATATTAAGTAAAAAGACCTGTTTTCGCCGGCCATTATAGGTTGAGTCGAGCTTCATTCATTTGCTCGCGCATGCATGCGCGGGTTAGTCGCGACACTATTTGATAAAGTTGATTTAGCGCGCCAGGCTGACACTACGCTCCCAGATGCGCAAAAAAGTTTCGGCTGATTGATTGAGGTGGCTCAGGTAGGTTGACGGTGTGCCGACTGCTTGCAGATCGGCCATCAGTGCAGGCAATAGACCAACATGAGCGAGGCCTTTTTTGTGTAGGTCGTTGATGCCACCGCCGCCAATGAGTTGTTGCGTGTCAACGGCGCAATCAGTACGCAAGCGCGGTTTCATTTGTTGGATGAAGCCGTTGAAGTCGGCACCAAAGCCGACGTTGAGGCCGTGATCGACGGCATACATGAGTGACTGCGCAAATGAACGCGCAGAGCCTTGACAGGAATTCGCCACCGCGCCATTTTGGTAAGGCACGGTCGATTCAAACCCGGTACGCAAGCCGATCATGCCGCCAGTGTTGGTGATCATTTGAATTTCTTCGGGGCGTAAATATTTTTCGTGCCGCTCCTCATCTGGCGCGATGGTGTTCCAGGTATGCGTATGCGAATACAACAGCGGGTAATGCCCATGCGCGGTTGCCAGTTGATAGGTTTCTACAAACGCTTTGCGCGAGATATGCGACACATCAAGCAACATGCCGCGATCCATCATAGCGTTGACTAATGCGGTTCCTTCGTTGCTCAGTCCGCGTTCGTTGAGATAATGCTCGCCATCGCATTTTCCTTTTGCCCCCACCGCGTCGCGACAGACTATATCGTTAATCGCGGTTATATTTTCGCCCAGGTTCAAGGCTTCTATTAGATCGGCCGCCTGCATCGTTTTTGGAATCGGTGCGGCACCGCCAAAACGATTATCTGCATGATGCGTGACTTGCACCGATTGCACGCCGAGCGCGCGCAAGCTATCGAGTTGTGCGAGATAATCTCCCGTTGGAAATAATTTGGTCACTTCGACTGACAAAATTAACGCGAGCTTGCCCTGCGCAATCAACGCGCGTGCTTGCTGCGGCGTCTCGGCGATGCCGACCCAGATGCTATTCGCATTCGCAAAGTTGCGCGTGAATTGCGCTTGGCGTTTTACCGATTCCATTTCATCACAACCAAAACGCCGCGTGCCTGCATAGGTCGCGCTACAGAGCAAATTCGACTCTACCAATGACACCACCATCACTTGCAGGCCGCCGCCATGCGCTTGCTGCAGCCAGCCGCCCCACATTTGCTGATGAGCGATCGCGTCCCAACGCGGCCAATGTTCAAAATGCTCTTCTGGACAAGTGCCGGCGATAATTTGTCCGAAGAATTTTTTGCAGCGGCGCGTATCGAAGCCGCGTCGCTTACCTAAATGTAAACCGGTGTCGTTGCCGATAAATTCGGACACGATAGGAAACGCTGTGGAGGCGTGACTGTGAGTCAAAAAATTTCCGTCGCAGCGCGGTACTGCGGTTTCCATCGGGCCGTTAATCGTGCCCCAGAACCAAGTACCGCCAAAGGCTTCTTCGCCCGCAAGATGCGAATGTAGATCGACATAGCCGTCCACTGCACACGCTGACGGGCTGATAAAAATACTACCTAACCAGACGACGATTAACGCCAGCATCGTCGAGATATTTTTTTCTAAGTGCCGCATGTTCACTCTCCTTGGTTTCGAT
>JAYVJD010000344.1:0-2529 GCA_043769625.1 Pseudomonadota bacterium
GTTGCTTTGCTGGCAGGCTGCGTGATAGGCGCGAAATAAAATTTCCCCGCTGCGCCTTCTGGCTGTTGGGCTACGGCGTAAAAACGTCCGCCCCGGCGCGCTTCGAATAATGGAATCGGATGAAATGATTTTTTCGCGCTATGTTCGACCAGCGCGCTCAAGGTGGTGTTGAATATTTCGCCGATGTCGCGCCCGCGTATTTCGGCGGTGTTGGCGTAGCCGAGCTGAAACAGCGCGCTGCGATTCACCGCGAGCAGACGACCATTCTCGCTGAATGCCATCACACCTTCGTTGAGTGTATCGACAAACTCCGGCCGGCTGTGAAAACGAATGATGTAATCGTGGCCGAATTGTTGCAGCAACACGCGGTTCTCTATCATTTGCGCTGACATATTTACCAACACCAGCGTGTGTTGTTGCGCGAGTTGTGATTCGCCGGACGCATCGAGCACGGCGAGTAAATTACCCGCGTGGTCGAACACCGGCGCGGCGGAGCAGGTGAGGCCGATGTTGCGCGCGAGATAATGTTCGTGATGGTGAATTACCATCGGCGCTTTTTCCAGCAGGCAGGTGCCCATGCCGTTGGTGCCCTGGTGGCGCTCGGTCCATACGGCACCGAGCGTCATGCCGGTTTTCGATGCGGCGTGGGTGAAGCTGGGGTCGCCGAAATAATTCAGTAACACGCCGTCAGCGTCGGTGAGCATAATCGCGTAACCCGAGCCGGCGAGCTGCTGATACAAATTCGCCATTTCGATTTTTGCGACCGACAATAAGCCGGACAGTTTTTCCTGCCGCTCGATCAGCTCAACGCGTTCAACAATTAACGGGTCAGGCGAAATGGCCGGGTCGAGGCCGAATTCGTTTTGGCAACGCATCCAGGATTTAGCGATGCGCTCAGGTATGACCGGGCCGGGATATTTCAAGCCACCATGCAACACGGAATGGACTTGCTTGACGTGATTAGCCACCATGTCGTTCATAAAATCTCCTCCAAGAGATTGCTGCTAATTGTCGTTCTTATGAATCTATTTATATACAATTTAACAAATCATAGCACTATTTTTTCAAGCCGTTTCAGTTGGGCATGTGTTTTGCGTTTGCAATATGAATGGACTGTTGAAAAGCACCGCAGATAGAGCGAAAAGCGGCATAATGAAGAGAGAATGCTGTGAAAAAACATCAATGAATCCAAGATGTTGTGATAATGGCAAGAAGTAGGCCAAGTGTCTTTTTTTTGCAATGTCTGTGCCAGCAATGAAACAAATCGAGAAAGCCGCAGCCGTGATAACCATCCCCTTAGCCGACGTTAAAAAACGCCTGAAGCAAATTGGCAAAACCAAAGGCCGTGTCGTCGAACCGCTGGCGCAAGAAGAAATCCGGCAGTTGCTCGGCAATGCGCCGCGCCGCCGCGATTTGCTGATTGAGCATTTGCATTTGATTCAAGATAAATATCAGCACATCTCGGCTCGCCATTTGGCCGCGCTCGCGGCGGAAATGAAATTACCGCAGGCCGAAGTGTATGAGGTCGCCACTTTTTATCATCACTTCGACATCATCAAAGAAGACGAAGCTGCCCCGCCAGCACTAACCGTGCGCGTGTGCGATTCGGTTTCCTGTCATCTGGCCGGGGCAGACAAACTGGTCGAGCAGTTAACCACATCGCTCGGCAGCGCAATCCGCGTCCAGCGCGTTCCCTGCGTGGGGCGCTGCGATACTGCGCCGGTTGCTGTGGTGGGGCAAAATCCTGTCGATCACGCTACGGTCGATTTGGTGCAAAACCTTGTGAAGCAAAAACAAATTAAACCAAGTTTGCCCGATTACATTCGCTATGAAGCGTATCAAAAAAGCGGTGGCTATCAATTGCTGCGCGATTGCGTCGTGGGCAAACGCGAAGTAGAAGCGGTGATAGCGGAAATGGAACACGCAGGCTTGCGCGGCCTGGGCGGCGCAGGTTTTCCGACCGGAAAAAAATGGCGCATTGTGCGCGCCGAAGCCGGGCCGAAACTGATGGCGGTGAATATCGACGAAGGCGAGCCGGGCACGTTCAAGGATCGCTATTTCCTCGAACGCGATCCGCATCGTTTCCTGGAAGGCATGCTGATCGCGGCGAAAATTGTTGGCATCGACGCGATTTATATTTATTTGCGTGATGAATATCATGCCTGCCGCCATTTGCTGGAAGCAGAACTTGCCAAGCTCATCGCCAATCCCCCCGGCGGCGTGGATGGCAAATACAACTTGCCATTGATCGAATTGCGGCGCGGTGCCGGTGCCTATATCTGCGGCGAAGAATCGGCAATGATTGAATCCATCGAAGGCAAACGCGGTATGCCGCGTCTGCGTCCGCCGTACGTCGCGCAAGTCGGATTGTTTGGCCGTCCCACGCTCGAACATAATTTTGAAACACTCTACTGGGTGCGCGACATTCTTGAAAAAGGTGCAGCGTGGTTCGCCGATCAGGGACGCAACGGTCGCAAGGGGCTGCGCTCATTTTCAGTTTCAGGGCGTGTAAAAAATCCGGGCGTAAAG
>JAYVJD010000345.1:0-2525 GCA_043769625.1 Pseudomonadota bacterium
CACTGATCTGAACGCGAAGGCGCTGATTGTTGCGAGCGATGACGACACGGCGGCGCGCGCAGTTGCGGCGCGTTTAAATATTCCGATCATTGAATTACGGGCGGATTCCGATGGTTGTGCAGGAAATTTTTCATTGAAAGTGCCGGCGAGCGCGGCAAGCAACAATGCAAATTCCGGTGCGGCCGCCGGCGACGATATCGCGCTCATTTTGCATACATCAGGCACGACGTCGCGTCCGAAAATCGTGCCACTGACACAGCGCAACATTTGCGCCTCTGCGCGCAATGTGCGCAACACGTTGCGTTTCACCGCGCAAGATCGCGGGCTGAATATCATGCCGTTGTTTCATATCCATGGCTTGATCGCGGGACTGCTCGCGCCGCTGGCCGCGGGCAGTCAAGTGAATTGCACGCCGGGATTTAATGCGCTGAAATTTTTTGCTTGGATGGATGAGGCAAAGCCGACGTGGTATTCCGCCGTGCCGACCATGCATCAAACGATACTCGCGCGTGCGGCGAATAACGCCGGGTCGATTGCGGCCAATCCGCTACGCTTTATTCGCTCGTCGTCGGCGTCGTTACCACCGCAAGTTTTATTGGAACTCGAAAAGGTATTCGGCTGCCCCGTGATCGAATCTTATGGCATGACCGAAGCCGCACATCAGATGGCGAGTAATCCTTTGCCGAGCGCGAAGCGTATTCCCGGTAGCGTTGGCATCGCAGCAGGGCCCGAGGTGGCGATCATGGATGAGGCGGGTAATTTACTGCCGGCCGATACGATCGGTGAAATTGTGATTCGCGGCGAGAACGTTACGCTCGGCTACGAAAACAATGCAAAGGCCAATGCCGAAGCCTTTACCAACGGTTGGTTTCGCACCGGCGATCAAGGCACGATGAATGCCGAAGGCTATCTCACGCTAACGGGGCGGCTGAAGGAAATTATTAATCGCGGTGGCGAAAAAATTTCGCCGCGCGAAGTGGATGACGTGTTGATGGATCACCCTGCCGTGCAGCAAGTCATCACCTTCGCAGTGCCGCATGACAAGCTCGGTGAAGATGTTGCGGCGGCGGTGGTGTTGCACGAGGGGGCGAGCCTGACAGAAAAAGAATTACGCGAATTTGTTAGTCAGCGCATCGCGGATTTTAAAGTGCCGCGGCGGATTTTATTCCTGGCGGAAATTCCCAAAGGCGCGACCGGGAAATTGCAACGTATCGGCTTGGCCGCGAAACTGGGCCTTGGCTAAGACGCACTATCCATGCGGCGTTCCAGCACGTCTAGTGCAGGAAGAATGTTTCAAGCAACGCCGCCAGCGCCTGTGGTTGGTCGTGATGCATCATGTGGCCGCAATCTTCGATGACCTCTTCGCGCAAATGTTTGAAGCAGGATTTACGCGATGCGTAATCCGCGGGACTGGCGACTTGCATGCGCATAAATTCCGAGTCGGCGCCGGTGATCCATAGGCTAGGCGCGGTAATGTGATTCCAGCATGCATGCGCTTCTTCTATGCGGTACAACACCGGGTTGGTTAACTTGTGGGTCGGGTCGCTGAGCAATTCGATTTTTCCCGGTGACGTTTCTTTGCAAGAATGTTCGGCAATGTACAGCGCGCGATCGAAAGTCAGGCGGCGGTTGTTTTGTCGTAACCGCCGGGCGAATTCTTCGCTGCTAGCATAAGTCTTAAAGCTAGGCGGTTGCTTGAGTTGGTCCAGCCATTTGGAAAATCGCGCCGGTGCCTGACCCGGTTCGCTCGGCTTCAAGCCGAAGCCTTCGAGCAAAGCGAGCCGGGCGACGCGCTCCGGGCGTATGCCCGCGTACAAGCCCGCGACATTACCCCCCATGCTATGGCCTGCCAGATTAACCGGCCTACCGGCATGGTAGTGGTCGAGTAAGCGGTCCAGGTCGGCAAAATAATCGGGAAAGTAGTAAGGACTTCTGTTCCATTCCGACAGGCCAAATCCGCGCCAGTCCGGCGCGATGACGTACCAATTGTGGGTCAGCGCATCAATCAGAAATTGAAATGACGCGGCAACGTCCATCCAGCCATGCAGCAGAAATAATTTAGGGTGATGGGGTTCGCCCCACAATCGCACGTGGTAGCGCAATCCGTTGATCGAGTGAAATTCGGAGCGGGAAGATTTCAAAGGGTTTTCCGTCGAAAAAATGAATTGCTGTCATGCCATTTACGGCGGGTGGCGTTAAGCGCAGTGTAGCACGGGCTACATTTTTGACTTCCCCATGGGGGCTTGTTAGTATTTCGAGACGTTGTCTAGAACTATAATTGTTTAGGAGAGCTTCATGATTACATTATTACGGCTAAAGGCAATCCTGTTTGGACTACTTGCACTGGGCGGGATGGGTTACACCCACGCACAGGAAATTAAAGTTGGCGGTATTTTTGATTTGACCGGAATTACTTCCGACGTCGGCAAGCCCTTTGCTCAAGGCGTGCGCGACTACGTCGAGTTCACCAACACGGGCGGCGGCGTTAACGGAAAAAAAATTAAATTAATCGACGTCGACTACGG
>JAYVJD010000346.1:0-6835 GCA_043769625.1 Pseudomonadota bacterium
GAGAATAGATTGCAGGGGCTGCGATTCGCCCTCGTGAAACGCATACGCCGTATCGCAGTAGCCGCAACGTAGCGGACAACCAGTCAGCCGAACGAATACCGTCGGCAAGCCTGAGCGGCTGGTTTCACCTTGCAAGGAAAAAAAAATCTCGTTGACGCGCAACGAGATGGTTTGCTTGGTGTTGATGTTCGCCTCAGCGACGTGAAGCGGAATGACGTTTGAGTTCACAACAAATTTTCTCAGTCTATTTCTTTTTAGTGCCGGGCATGGCGGGCGGTTGTGGCACCGAAATAACCGGCGGCGCAGAATTCACCGTTGCAGGCGATGAGGAAATCACCGGCGCGGGCGATGAAGTGATAACCGGCGTGCTGCTGATCACGGTTGCGGGGGGCAACGACGAAACCGGCGCGGGCGCGGGTGTTTCTTCCAAACGCTTGATGCGCGAATCCAAGTCAAGATAAAAATCGCGCTGCTTTTTCTGAGTCGTTTCGATCGAGTTATTCAATACTTCCTGTTGACCGCGCAGCGATTTAATTTCTGTTTTCAAGGAATCAATCTGTGCTGCCAATTCCACCAGCCCCAAACTCTTCACGCTGTTTTCAATCGACTTCACGTTCGCATCGATACGCGAGAACTGCGCTTCGTTGGTGGCTTTGTCTGCTTTCATTTGCGTATTTAGTGTATTGATCGCTTTGCGCGCATCGTCGTCATCGAACAGGCCGGCATGCGCCGTCGTCGTCACCAAACCAGCTAATAGCAAACAGTAAAATAATTTATTCATCATTGCGCTCCGTATTGAATATCGACGCGACGATTTTCCGCCCACGCAGTTTCGTCGTGACCTAATGCGCGCGGTTTTTCTTCGCCAAAACTGACCGACTCCATTTGCGCGTTGGCGGCGCCTAAAACGTTCAGTAGTTTTTTTACGGCTTCTGCACGGCGCTGGCCTAACGCCAGATTATATTCGCGGCTGCCGCGTTCATCCGTGTTGCCCTGAATCGTTGCACGCACACTGGGATTGGCGACCATATAACGCGCGTGAGCCTGCACCACAGGCTTGGAGCTTTCGGTCACGGCGTCGCTGTCGAGATCAAAATAAATACTGCGTTTGGTCAGCGCTTCATTGGCGCTGGCTTCTGCGCGCGCATCGTTGGTCACCGTGGCGACTTGTTGCGGTGGCGGCACCACGCCGCTTCCCGCGCCGCCCGCACCCGCTTGGCCTGCGCCCGCAGCGCCTGTGCCCGCACCTGACCTATCATCAATAGGCGCTTTGTTCACGTCTATCGGCGTGCTTTTGCATGCTGCCACTAGCAGCAGGACGGAAATCGCAATAGTTAGTTTTTTCATCATATATTCCTTACTTATAAAAAATGAAAATCAATTTACCCAAAAATCAATCAACTTTTATCTGCCTAGCGGCCCCCATGCCGGCTCGCGCACATCGCCCGCAGGCGTGGACAAGCGCTGCTTAACGCGTCCATCGCTCGACACAGCAGCCAATACACCGCGCCCGCCCATTTGCGTGCCGTACAATATGGTTCTACCGTTCGGCGCAAAACTCGGGGATTCATCCAAGGCGGAATCAGTCAATACTTGCACTTGCTGCGAGGCTAAATCCTGTATCGCCACGCGATAACGACCACCATTGCGCTGGATGAAGGCGACGCTTTTGCCATCCGGGCTGGCGCGCGGCGTGACGTTGTAAGTGCCATCGAAGGTCACGCGCTGCGCATTGCCGCCATCGACCGATACTTTATATATCTGCGGGCTGCCGCCACGATCGGAAGTAAAGTAAATCGTTCTGCCGTCAGGCGAAAAATTCGGCTCGGTATCGATACCATTGCTGTTGGTAATACGCGTCGCGCTGCCGCCGTAGGCCGACACCAAATACAGTTGTGAGCCACCGTCTTTAGTCAGCGTGACTGCAAGGCGCTGCCCATCCGGCGACCAGGCCGGCGCGCTGTTGCTGCCGCTGAAATTCGCCACAGTCACGGCATTGCTGGAATAAATATCACGCACGATCACGGCCGGCTTGCGATTAGCGAAACTCACATAAGCAATGCGATTGCCGTCCGGCGCCCATGAAGGAGAAATAATCGGATCAATTTGGCTCAACACCGTTTGCGGATTAAAACCATCGGCATCGGCGACCTGTAATTGATAACGGCTGCCGCTTTTAATCACATAAGCGATACGCGTATTGAACACACCCTTGCTACCGGTGAGCGCTTCGTAAATCTGGTTGGCGATGGTGTGCGCGGTAGTGCGCAGATTAGCTTGATCCACCCCGGGATAACTCAGGCGCAGCAGACTATCCTGCTTCAATACATCCTGCAGCCAGAAGCGCACTTCGTTTTTACCATTGCCTTGCGACGTGACCGAACCAATGACGACAGCATCCGCCGAACGCGCTTTCCAATCAGCATAATTCACCATAGCCGGATCATTTGGCAGAGGATTGACCGCCGAGCTATCAATCATTTTGAATAAGCCGGAGCCTGCCAGATCGTTTTTCACGATCGCGGTGAGTTTTTGTTGCAAGGATTCTTCGCCCTGGAACTGCACCACGGCGATAGGAATCTGCTTCGCGCCTTGAGTGGTGACGTCTATGGTGAGTTGGGCTTGCGCAGTGGTCGCCCAAAGCGCGATAAACAAAATACATAATTTGGTTATTTTCAGCATCGTGTCATTTCTCATGAGTAATAACAAATATAACTTTATTTTGAAATTGCAATTTCAGCTTCGAGTTTTCAGGCATAGGCAACGGCGAAGCCGCATAGATTGCTTGTTTTACCAACCCACAATATTGGCTATTCCCACTACTATCCAATATATTAGTTTTAATAACATCTCCTGCAGACGACATTTGAATTTCAACAGAAACCTTACTCCCCAATGGCACTTCCCTTGGTGCCTTAATTTTTTGAGTAATTTTTCGACTGACTTTATCTATACTTTGAATTAATTCTGCCCTTTCAAATTGAGTTAAATCTATCCTTTCAGAGGTGGTTTTGGCAGCTCTATTTACTTCAGTGATCTCGCTATTACATTCATTCTGAGCGGTCTCTGTTTTTTTAATCGCGAGAATAGACTCATTTTTTATTTGAACCGGCATATCGCTGCATGCAACCAACTGCATAGAAACAAAAAATACTCTGAATAGTTTTCCCACAGATTAGCTTTCAAATAAATAACAAAGTTTATAAATTACTTTGAATGTGTTAAATCTAAATTAAAAGTACGGAATTGCTGCCGCATTCTTGGATCTTCCGGTAATGGTAATGGCTCCGCTCGTTTAATGCCTCGTTCAACTGCATCGTTGTACTGCTTGTTTCCACTTCCACTCTCGACAGAACTTGATAACACTTCGCCAGTAGGCAGTACTACTAATTTTACTATTAGCCGTGTACCTACGGGAACACCGTCAGGTACGTCTGTATTATTTTTAATTTTGTCGCGTATTCTTGCCTTGAAATTATCAATTTGAGCCTGTTGCGCTGATTTTTCGGCTGCCGCTTTGTCTGCTACAGCCTGCTGCGCGGCTTGCTGCGCAGCCGCCATTTTATCTTGCTCTTCCTTTTGCGCTTTTTCCTGCGCCAACTGTTCCTGTTTTTGTTTTTGCGCCAAGGTTTCCTGCTCTTTGCGCGCTTTTTCTTTGGCTTCTTTTTCTTTCGCTTCTTTCTCTTTAGCAGTTTTTTCTGCTTGTTCCTTTTGCTCTTTGGCTTTGCGTTCTTTTTCCTGTTTTTCTTTCAAGGCCAAATCTACTTTAGGCACAACCGGCTCAGGCTCTGGTTCCGGCTCTTTCACCGGCGGCGGTTTCGCTTCTTCTTTCGGCGGTGGCGGTGGTGGTTCCTCTACTTTCGGCTCCGGTTTGGCTTCCTGCACCGGCGGCGTCGCTTCTGCTAGTTTCGGCTCCGGTAGTTTGCCCCATAATTCCACTTGCACAGGCGGCGGCTCTTTATTCTGCCAGCTCACGCCAAAAATCAGCACGATTAATATGGCCAGATGCACCAGCACTGCTAATAGGATGGCCGGCCATTTGCCGCGTTTTTGTCGCGCGTCCCGCACCATGCTTAGTTCTTACCCGGCTTGGCCAGCAGGCCAATGCGCTTAACCTGATTCTGCTGCAAAATATCCATTACGTTCATTACTTCTTCATAGCGCACGGCTTTATCAGCAGCGATGACGACGGGCTGTCCCGGCACCATGCTGAGTTTGTCTTTTATTGCGCGCACAAGTTCCTCACGATTCAGTTCTCGTAAGGTGCCGGTCTCGCGGTCATTGAGTAAAATTTTTCCGCCTAGCTTGATTTGCACCTCCAGCGCCGCATTCGATGCGCCGAGTTGATTGCCCACGCTGGGCAAATCAATTTGGCCCGGATTCACCAGCGGCGCGGTGATCATAAAAATAATCAACAGCACCAACATCACGTCGATATACGGCACAACGTTTATCTGGTTAATCTGTTTACGTTCGCGCGGCATTACTGCGCCTGCCTTTGCAGAATGTTGGAGAACTCTTCCATAAAACTTTCCAACCTGGACGAGAGCCGGTCAATGTCATGCGTGTAACGGTTGTAGGCGACCACAGCAGGAATCGCGGCGAACAAACCCATGGCGGTGGCGACCAATGCCTCGGCAATGCCCGGCGCGACGTGCGCCAGCGTCGCTTGGCCGACATTCGACAGGCCGCGGAACGCATTCATGATGCCCCACACTGTGCCGAGCAAACCGACGTAAGGACTGACCGAGCCGATGGTGGCGAGGAAAGATAAATGGGATTCAAGCCCGTCCATTTCGCGCTGGTAGGTGGCTTTCATCGCGCGACGCGTGCCGTCCATCAGCGCGCCGATGTCGCTGCCGGGCCGACCTTTGAGTTTGAGGAATTCCTGAAAGCCTGCTTCAAATATACGTTCCATCGCGCCGGTTTCGCCACGGCTGTTGGTAATGCGCTGATAAACGTTGCGCAAATCGGCGCCGCTCCAAAATTCTTTTTCAAACGCGTTAGTATCTTTTACCGTGCGTTTGATGGCGAACATTTTCATGAAAATATATAGCCATGACATAAAAGAACACGCGAGCAATAACAACATCACTAATTGCACGATGACACTCGCGCCGGTGATGAGATGCAGAATGGACATATCGGTATTGACGTTCATGCATCGCCTTTCTATGACAAATTATTCAATATAATCAATAACTTAGTTAATGATGCGGGAAGCTCGGCTGGCTTCAGAGTTTGCACATTAACACACGCGATGCTCACGCTGGCACGGCTGATGATCTCGTCGTCGCGCATAATGGTTTGCGCAAACACCAAGCTCACACGCTTGAGCGACTCGACCGATGTAACGACTTCAAGCAAATCATTCAAGCGCGCAGGTTTGGCAAATTTGATATTCAATTCATGCGCCACGAACATCAACTGTTGCTCTTGCGCCAAACGCGTTTGGTCAAAGCCTAATTCGCGCAGCCACTCAGTCCGCGCGCGTTCCATAAATTTCAGATATTGCGCATGGTACACCACGCCGCCCGCATCGGTATCTTCGTAATACACCCGCACCGGCCATGTGAACGTCGTCGGCATCGATTCGGGTTAAATCAAGTCCAAGTTTTTTTCGCGTCTGGCAAACCAAAATGCTTATACGCCAGCGCCGTCGCCATGCGCCCGCGTGGCGTGCGCTGCAAATAGCCTTGCTGAATTAAGAATGGTTCCAGCACATCTTCTATCGTATCGCGCTCTTCGCCGATAGCCGCCGCCAGGTTATCGACGCCGACTGGGCCGCCGTCGAATTTTTCTATCACGCACGAGAGCAACTTGCGGTCCATTACATCGAGTCCGGCCAAATCGACATCGAGCATTTTCAGCGCGTCGTCAGCGACTTTTTGCGTGACTATGCCGTCCGCCTTCACTTCTGCGAAATCGCGAACGCGACGCAATAAGCGATTGGCAATACGCGGTGTTCCGCGCGAACGCTTGGCGATTTCGTGCGCGCCTTCGGGTGCAGTTTCCACTTTCAATAAAGTCGCGGAACGCTTGACGATGCGCGTCAATTCTTCTGCCGTATAAAATTCCAAGCGCGCGACAATGCCGAAGCGATCGCGCAACGGATTAGTCAACATACCCGCGCGCGTAGTCGCGCCGACGAGGGTGAACGGTGGCAAATCGAGCTTGACCGAGCGCGCCGCCGGCCCTTCACCAATCATGATATCGATTTGATAATCTTCCAAAGCTGGATACAAAATTTCTTCCACCACCGGAGACAGACGATGAATCTCGTCGATAAACAACACATCGTTCGGTTCCAGATTGGTGAGCAATGCAGCAAGATCACCGGCGCGCTCCAGCACCGGGCCGGAAGTCTGACGCAAATTCACGCCCATTTCGCGCGCGATAATGTGCGCCAAGGTCGTCTTGCCCAAACCCGGCGGACCGAAGAGCAAAACGTGATCCAGCGATTCTTTACGCTTGCGCGCCGCGTCGATGAATATCTGCAACTGCTCGCGGATTTTTTCCTGGCCGACGTATTCATCCAGCGCCTTCGGGCGCAGCGCACGTTCGAGCGCTTCTTCTTGTTGCGAAGCGGGTGCGGCGGAAATTAAGCGGTCGGTTTCTATCATAATTATTTAATCATTTAACCCGTAGGCTGGGCTGATAAGCCCTGCACTTGCGTAAACACACAGCTTGCTGGGCTTATCAGCCCAGCCTACAAAAATCAACCGACGTAGGGTTGGCAAAGCATAGCGTGCCCACCGAACCATTCAGCGTGGGCACGCTATCGCTTTGCCCTCCTTACATTTTTTCTGCGCAGCCTAAGCCGCTTTTTTCATTA
>JAYVJD010000347.1:0-6822 GCA_043769625.1 Pseudomonadota bacterium
CGGAAAATCGCGACCATCGCTTTGGCGCAGCCTTGCACATTCGACGCATGTTTGAGCGCCACGCCATTGCCGGCCATCAGCATTGGCGCGGCGAAGCGAAACACCTGCCAAAACGGATAATTCCACGGCATAACGCCCAATATGATGCCGAGCGGCACGTAGGAAACATAACTTTTTCCCGCATCGGAGTGTATCGATTCATCCGCCAGAAAATGCTCGGCATGGACCGCATAGTAATCACAATTGAGCGCACATTTTTCGATTTCTGCCCGCGCTTCTTTGGTCAGTTTGCCCATTTCTTGCGTCATGATCGTGGCGTAAGTATCGCGTCGCTCGCGCAGCAAATCGGCTGCGCGAGTCATGCATTGGGCGCGATGCTCGAACGTGGTACTGGCCCAGGCAGCTTGCGCCGTGTGCGCCGCCGCCAGTGCATGTTCGAGTTGCTGAGCATTCCAGCTTTCGATAGCTTGGATGGAAGGAACTTGCGCGCTAGATGTCAACATAATGCCTCTGGTTCGGAATGGAGTTGCGTTATTTAAGTGTAGGAAAATTTTCACCAAATACCAATTTTTAATTGCATACGCCACACAAGTTTATGCTCGCAGGCGCAACAATTTTGCCTGCGGGCGAGGATAGAATGATTCCATCGGTAAATGCTTCTGCCATGCAAAGGTGAACCCTGCAAGCTTTACTACGCTGCGGGCCAATTTTTTATATATTGTTTTAATAGTGTATTTTCAAAGCTGGCGTCTTTTAGTGCTTTTTTCGCCACATCGTGAAACGATAAAATCCCCATCAGCTTGTCGTTTTCCATTACCGGCACATGGCTGATGTGATGTTCCGTCATCAAGCTGCGCAGGTGATCAACGCTGTCTTCTAACGAGACATCGAGCGGTGTTGCATTCATCACTTCGGTCACGCTGGCGCTTAAAAAACGCTCGCCCAGTTTATTGATGCCGCGCAACACTTCACGCAAGGTAATTAAGCCCGATAATTTTTCGCCTTCCATGACCAACACTGAGCCGATATTCCGCTCAACCATTAGCGCTACGGCCTCGGCCATAGTTTTTTGCGGCGTGATATGGAACAGGCTGCCGCCCTTATTAGCGAGGATGTCGCGGACGATCATGATATTTTCTAATCAAAAGAGGTGGTGCTGTTGAGAGGAATCGAACCTCCGACCTACTGATTACGAATCAGTTGCTCTACCAACTGAGCTACAACAGCGCAGGTCGGAATTATAAACGTTGGGGGGTGATGCGGGCAAACTACTTTACGCGGCAGACCGAACTCGCACGATAATATCCAAGCCGTCTTGGCGCAAACCCGGCGGCAGTGTAGGTAAACCCTGCACATACACGTTGCTAGCGTCGATATCGGTCAGCTCGCCGGTCTCAACATTGTAGAGGTGATGATGCGGCAGAATGTTCGGGTCGTAGAACACGCGCGTAGGATCAACAATCACCTCGCGTATCAAACCTTTTTCCAGAAATAACTTCAGCGTGTTGTAAACCGTCGCCTTGGACGTTTCCGGATGGTCTTTATTGACCTGCACTAGAATTTGATCGGCAGACAGGTGGTGGCAGCACGCTAACAAAACCTGACCGATTTGCAGGCGCTGATGCGTTAGGGCGATGTCGCGCTCACGTAGCAGCGCGGGTATCGCCTCAGGAGCGTGCAAAAGCATTGATTTAGTCTCATATTCCATAGCTTCATTTTAGGAAACGATTGGCCATTTGTCTAATATAAATAACTCAATATAATCAATTGGTTATATTTTATTTTCAGAAAAAGTATAAGACTGAAGCGAAATCGCCGGTTTTTCGCCGGTTATTCGGCACGCCAGCAAGCTGGCCGCAGCCGGCGCCATGGTCAGCCCATAACGGAAATGTCCGGCGTTAACAAAGCAATTATCCCACTCAGGATGGCGATCGATTAAGGGAATATTATCGCGCGAGCCCGGGCGCAAACCCGCCCAATGCGCGATGGGCTGCAGTGCCGCTAATGGGGAAAACATCGCTGCGCCGGCCAAGTGTAATTGCTGTTTCGCCGCCTCGGTGGTGTGCTTGTCAAAGCCGGTTTCTTCCAGCGTGCTACCGACTAAAATATGCCCATCCCGCCGCGGCACCACATATTGCCCGTCTTTATACAGGAGGTTTTTTAGCTGATTCGGCTCGGTTTTGAATAACAACATTTGACCCAGGACTGGGTGCATGGATTGATAATTATTTATATTATTCAATAAGTTATTAACCCATGCACCGCATGTGAGCACATACTGACTTGCCTGCAAACGACCCGCTGCAGTGGCCGCGCCGATCACTTTGCCGCGTTCGATTTCCAGTTTCAGCACCTCCACACCTTCACGGATTTCCACGCCCCGATTGAGCAAAGTTTGCTTCAAAGCAGCGATCAATCGCGGCGGGCGAACCTGCGCCACACCAGGCAACCAGAGATTTTTTTTCACGGTCATTTCAATGCGGCAACGGTTTTCTTCGCCCCATTTCAACGCCGCTGTAGCATCAAACGGCGGCTGAATAAGCATTCCGCACACATCAAATTCCGCCCGCAGACCCGACGCCGCTTCCAGCTCGGCAATCCATTGCGGATACAGCGCCGCGCCAAGCAAAGTGAGCCGGTTCACTGACACGGGATATTCCCACGGTAATAATGCCGACAAGATGCCCGCGCCGGCCCACGACGACTCGCGCCCGACCAAACCGCGATCGATCACGGCCACCGACGCGCCGCGTTGTGACAACTCGTAAGCCGTGGAAAGGCCGATAACGCCGCCACCGATAATCAGAAAGTCAGAAGCCAAAATGTGACGCAGTTCACAGAGAAATAACCGCTCATTCTACCAAACCCGCCATTAGTCGGACGATGCTTGTGACATTAATGGCGTAACCGTACATTGCCCCAATGCGGTAAAAGTCCATGCAACTGGTGGCCAAGATTAAATTGTGCGCTTATTCACAAAGACAAAACTGAACATGAACAAACGATCACAAGGTTTTACGCTAGTCGAATTGATGGTGGTGCTGGCCATCATATCGATCGCCTTAGCCATCGCCGTGCCAAACTACAACCAGTTTGTACTGAATGCCCGCATGACGGCCCAGACAAATGAATTTATCGAAGCCATTACTTTTGCGCAAAATACCGCGCGAACACGAAAAACACGGACCACCATTTGTAAAAGCAACGACAACACGACCTGTACCACTACAGGTTCATGGCAACAAGGACACATCATATTTGTAGATGGCAACACAGCGGGCGTAGTTGATGGCGCCGCGCCTAATGCCGACATATTGCTGGCAGGAAAATCGACACTTGCCGGTTTCAGCACCCTTGTTAGCACCACCATTCCGGATTTTCTTTCTTTCTCCGCTTCCGGCCAAGCGTCGCTCTCGGGCACGTTCAAGTTATGTAGCAAGTCTGCCAGCATACGCGGGCGAACCATCACCATAGGCGCCGGCACGGGCCGTATTTCAGTCACTGATGTAACTTGTCCTTAAAGTAAAAGGAACGACTATGCTTACTAAACATAAAAAACAAAACGGTTTTACGCTCTTGGAAGTGATGGTCACACTATTGATCATGAGCCTCGGTTTATTAGGCTTGGCAGGTTTTGTAATCAACAGTATGAAATACAGCAAAAGCGCCTCTACCACCTCCATAGCCAGCGCCCTGGCTGGTGATATTGTTGACCGTATGCGTGCCAATCTGGCCACGACGCTTTCCGCCAACCCTTCGCCCTACACCTTATCGCTGACAGCTGCCACACCAAGCGGCAGCACCATTGCGCAGACCGACCTGGCACAATGGCGCGCCTCCATTGCAGCGGCACTTCCATCAGGCACTGGCTCCGTATGCGTCATCCAGGACGCAACGGGTAATGCTTGCGTTACCTGCTCGACAGCCCCTTGCCCTCAAGTAACGGTGATTACTATTCGGTGGGACGACTCTCAAACACCCAACGGACAATCCGCACGCCAATTCCGTCTGGATACCATACTATGAAAAAAAGTTCTTCGCACATCGTGAAAAAAACCGAACAAGGCTTCAGCTTGATTGAAGTCATGGTCGCCATGGCCGTAGGCATTATTTTGCTTGGTGCGGTTGGCTATTTATTTATAGGGAGCCGTACACTTAACCGGACGCAAAATGAAACCTCGCGCATGCAAGAAAATGCACGCTTTGCACTAGATACTATGGGTCGAACAATTCGCCAAGCCGGGGCACGCAGAACGACGGGGATAACCAATAATGACATTATCAATCAAGACTACTCGCTCATAACCAGCGCCATTAATCTTACTCAAGGCGCAAATGGTAATGCGTCCGATAGTATATCGGTGAGCTACTACACCCAAAACGCCAATGAAGTTGACTGCAATGGTAATGCCATTGCAACGGAAACATTGGTTACTTTTGTATTTACCGTTGACACCACTAACTTTCAATTGACCTGTAGTAACGGCGCGGCCGCTGCAGTCCCTATTGTTGATGGCGTGGAAAATATGAAAGTCACTGTAGGCGTCGATACCAGCACCCCACCCGATGGTTCCGTTGACAGCTATGTAACCCCCAATAACGTCCCGGCAAGGAGTGCAGCACTTACCCCTTGGCAATCCAGCATTGCCGCGGTCAGAGTGGGTTTGTTGTTTAGAAGCGTTAATCAGATAACCGAGAATGATCAAACCTATACATTTAACGGCGCCTCAACGACAGCGACTGATAAACGCCAGCGTCAAGTTTACAACGTGACGTATAACCTCAGGAATCTGACCAAATGAAAAATTTTGCTCACCGCGACGAAAGGCTTGCACTTCGACAAAAAGGCGCAGTGCTCATCATCAGCCTTATTTTTTTAGTGGTGCTCACACTGATCGTCCTCTCAGCCTTGCGTGGCGCCACTTTTCAAGAACGCATGGCGGCCAATGCCCGCAATCAGCAACAGGCGTTTGAAGCGGCAGAAGCCGTTTTGCGCGATGCTGCCGTGACACTCTTCGTTCAAGGAGGCGTATTTGACAATTATAAAGCGACTGATTTTAGCGCTTTCGACAGCACCACCAAGGGCTGCGCCAATGGGCTATGTCAAAAAGCCGGGGTAGGGGTAGAACGCTGGAGAACCTATAACTGGGGCTCGACTACACTGACCAAAACTTTTTCAATCGCATCGCTCAATATGGAAAAAGTCCCGACGCAACCACGCTATTTTATCGAGTTAGTCGATGCCCCGCGCGAATCAGCGGTCGGATCTGGCAACGGATGCGAAGCCGGCATTTACAACATTACCGCGCGCGCAGTCGGCAGAGACTCCGCTGTAGCGTTGGTCCAAGGCACGTATAAATTCAAACCACAAACTTGCTAAATTAATTTATTAAATAAATATTCAAGATTAATCTAAGGAGCAAAATTATGAACCTGCAAAAAAAATATCTGGCCGCATTAGTTTTAGGCATAACGGCCACTGCCGGATTCTTCCTGGCCTACGCGTCACCCACCTTCGACCCAAATGTCCAGCCTGTTGGATACGTCAGCATGAATGCCTTGTCACGCAACGACATTAGCAGCGGCGCTGAAAAACTCTATGTAGCGGATTATGACAACACCAACTGGAGCGGAAATTTGCACTCCTACGCAATTGACACAGGAGGTGCAATTTCAGCAACCGACGACTGGGGAACAGGCGGAGCGCAAGCCAAGATCGATACCCAAGGCTCAACGCGTGTAATTGCCACCATTGGCACCGCAGGGCCCGCCGCTTTTAATTGGAACAATCTATCCACCGCGCAAAAAGCCTTATTGGGTACCGCTACAACAGGGCCGCAAATAGTAAATTACATACGCGGCGATAGGTCCCTCGAAAAACCAACCGGTACGTTTCGGACTCGCGCGCACTTACTCGGTGACATTATTCATTCCACACCGGTATTTTCGACTGACGACAACGGCCTGAAAACGGTGTTTGTCGGCGCCAATGACGGCATGTTACACGCTATCAACGCTGCGGATGGGGCGGAACGCTGGGCCTATATTCCGTCGGCTGTTTTGCCTAACTTGAAGAATCTAACAGTTGATCCTTATGTGCATAAAAGCTTTGTTGATGGGCGTTTGGCCGTGCGCAAAGTTACTAAAGCAGGCGTAACAAAAACAGTTCTGGTGGGAACATTAGGCGGAGGGGGTAAAGGGGTATTTGCCATCGACGTCTCCGATGTCAACCTCACTGAGGCGACCTTACCAGGAAAAGTATTATGGGATATTACGGAAGCAGGACCTTATTTTGCCACGTCCTCAGGTGGCGCTGCGAGCGCAAATACCAATACAGGCTATTCTGACTTAGGGCATACCTATGCCGCCCCAGCGATAGTTACGCTACCGGCGGGCCCTGCAGTCATTTTAGGCAATGGTTATAACAACGTCACGCCAGGCAACGGTCGTGCGGCGTTATTTGTAATTGATGCATTCACTGGCGCTCAACTGGCTGATATAGATACTGCTGTCGCTGCTCTTGGCGCTAACCCTGCAGCTAACGGACTTTCTACCGCAAGTCTAGCCGACTCAGATGGTGACGGTTATCCAGATCGTGCCTATGCTGGCGATATAGACGGTAATTTGTGGGAATTTAACCTGACAACCAATGCCAAGACTAAACTATTTACCACAAGCCCAGTACAAGCTATTACTACTGCACCGGCTATCATGCGTCACCCAAAAGGCGGATTCATGGTGACCTTCACCACTGGTCGCATACTCATTCCCGGCGACTCCAGCGACAAAGCGACCCATTATAGTTACGGCATTTGGACTGCA
>JAYVJD010000348.1:0-2497 GCA_043769625.1 Pseudomonadota bacterium
TTTTCCAACCAAGTCAACCACACAACCCGTTACAAAAATAGTCTCTGCGGGTCGATCACAATTCCACGTCGAGAAGTGTGTCACCGTTCCTTCGTAATAGGTTTTATCTACCGATAACGTAGCCGTGCCTTCCTGCACCCAACGTCCATTGGTCTCGTTAAAATAATAAAGTGGGATGGTGTCAGGATTGTTTGCTGCTGCTGTGCGACTGGAAACGGGGATGCGGATGGTGGCGCTTTTGCCTGGCGCTAAATTCAGCTTGTTGCCCGCTGCATCTTTTAATTCCACGTTCACCGCGCCGAAGCTTTCGATGCTTTGCACTGCGCCTGCTGCTGTCAGCGCGGTGTAATCACCGGGCATGCTTTGCGGGTTGGAGGATGGGTCGATCGGTGTGATTTTCGCAGTGATGGTGCCGCTGGCGGCCACACCGGTTGCGGCGTTGACTAAACTGTCGGCCGTTAGCGCAACTTGTGCGGGCGAGCTCGGCACGGTGAGGGTGCTGGCGGCATTGGCAGCAAAAGTTTTGGTTGCGCCGACCTTAATCAGCAAGCCTTGTGTGGCGCTGGTTTGATTATTGACTACAGCAACAGTGCTAAAGGCTGGGGCATAGTCCGTCGCCTCATATTTCACAACGGCCCGCTCCTGCTCCAGAACATTATTCAGCGTGAAACTACCGTCATTGGCGGTGGTGGTCGAAATTGAACCGACACTGACTTTTACGTTGGCCAGAGGCGCGGCAGTATCAACTGCGAAAGCGATACCTTTTATCGTTCCGACCTGTATAGGCAAAGGCGTAGGGGAAGGAGAGGCTGTATCACCGCCGCCGCCGCAAGCCGAAAGTACAGACAATAAAAAGATGAAGAATAAATTGGCAAAACGATGCATGCTGCTCTCCCTGATTGATTAGTGTTATTGGTGCTACCGGAGACTAACATGAAGTGTTTACATACCCATCATGAAAATCATGAGGAATGCCATATATACTTTTGTATGGGTGCACATTATCTGCGACACGAGGTATTTCCCGCAGTAGGTACAATGCTACTAATCCTCTATAGTTTATTCGTTGGTCTAATTCATGGCATGCAAAAAATTCATATAAATCAAATATTTACTGGTAAATCACAGATCCTGCCTAGTGGACATGCGAGCGGCATTATCAAGCGCGCTGTGACTGGCGCGGTGGAATTGACGCGCGAAGGTTTAGTTGGCGATGTGCAAGCCGATCGGCGCTTTCATGGCGGCGTGGATAAAGCCGTGCATCATTACGCGGCGGAAAATTATTCTTTACTCAAAGAATATTTTCCTGAGATAGAAAATAGTTTTGTGCCCGGCAGTATCGGGGAAAATATTTCCACTGAAGGTTGGGATGAAACGACGGTGTGCATTGGCGATGTATTTCAAATCGGTGCATGCAAAGTGCAAGTGAGCCAGCCGCGCAGCCCGTGTTGGAAAATCAACGCGCGTTACGGCATGGAAGATATTTCGCGTTTCGTCGAGGAGCGCGGCATCGCCGGTTGGTATTATCGTGTGATTGAAACCGGAAGGATGCAAGCGGGCGATGAATTTGCTTTGCTTGAACGCAACGCCGATCCGATTTCTGTGCGCGAATTCTGGCGGGTGTTTTTGTTGCCGCGTCCTGATCGTGCCGAATTGTTCCGCATCGGTAGCACGCCGGGCTTGAATGAGGATATGTCGGCGCGCATCGCCGAACGCCTCGACTGGCTGCGCAAAAACTGACGGCGGGATAATGTGCAGAATTATTTATAGCAAAATGCGTAGGGTGCGCCGCGCGCACGCGTTGCACATTAAATAACCTCTACGCTCGTCGGATCAGCCTCTACGCGTGCGCGCGGCGCACCCTACAAAAACAGGCCCAGTCCTTCGACAGGCCCAGGACGAACGGCAGGCGTGATGGCGTTCGTGGTGAGCTTGTCGAACCACAAACAATTTCCACTTGTTCGGGGTTTGCTTAGGCAGCGCGTTTCGCGCGCGACAAGCGAACAGGTACAATAAGCCTATTTGTGCTCGCGGAAATCCTCTATGAATTCCCTGCCGATTTCGCCCGTGGTGTTTACGGCGCTGATGCTGATTGCGTCAAATTGTTTTATGACTTACGCGTGGTACGGGCATTTGAAAAACCAAAGCAGCAGCGCGTGGTATATCGCGGTGCTGGCGAGTTGGGGCATCGCGTTTTTTGAATACTTGTTGATGGTGCCAGCCAATCGCATCGGCTTCACCACGCTCAATCTCGCACAACTCAAAATCATGCAGGAAGTGATTACGCTGTCGGTGTTCATTCCCTTCGCGGTGCTCTACATGAATCAGGAAATCAAATTGGATTTTCTTTACGCGGGTATCTGTTTGCTCGGGGCTGTGTATTTTATTTTTCGTGGGTAGAATTATTAAAAGCTCTATGTTGAAAAGTTGCTATTTAGCCCGAGATCTAAGCAAGACTAGGCGCGAACAAAAAATAACGACGCAGCATAGAACGACT
>JAYVJD010000349.1:0-2497 GCA_043769625.1 Pseudomonadota bacterium
TCGTCGCCGCGCAACGTCGAGGGGCCAACTGACATGGCGCGCATCGACCTCGACTTGTCACACTCGTATAAAGCTCATCCGCAAACTGACGCGGATTACGCGCTGTTGCCGCTGAAAATGACCTTTAACGAAGGCGGTGCGTATGCGCTGCTCGGCCCATCCGGCTGCGGCAAAACCACGCTGCTGAATATCATGTCGGGTCTGGTGAACCCCTCACAAGGCACGGTGAAATTTGACGGCGTGGAAATGGCGGGCAAATCGCCGCAACAGCGCAACATCGCCCAGGTGTTCCAGTTCCCAGTAATTTACGACACCATGACCGTCGCCGAAAATCTGGCCTTTCCTCTGCGCAATCGCGGCGTCGCGCCAGCGGCGATCGCTAAGCGCGTCGATACGATTGCCCAGTTGTTGGAGCTAACCGATGTATTGAATCGCCGCGCCAGCGGACTCACGGCCGACGTGAAACAAAAAATTTCCCTCGGGCGCGGGCTAGTGCGCAGCGATGTCTCCGCCGTGTTGTTCGACGAACCGCTGACCGTGATCGACCCGCATCTGAAATGGCAATTGCGGCGCAAGCTGAAACAAATTCATCACGAACTCAAACTGACCTTGATTTACGTCACCCACGATCAAGTCGAAGCGCTGACCTTCGCTGAAAAAGTCGTGGTCATGTCGCAAGGCAAAGTGTTGCAAACCGCTTCAGCGGAAATATTATTTGAACGCCCCGCGCATACTTTTGTTGGTCACTTCATCGGCTCACCCGGCATGAATTTCCTCGATGCAAGTTGGCGGGATGGGCAATTGCAGATTCAAAACAAAACCGTGCAGCAATCACTAGATGAATCAAAACGCCAAACGCTCGCCGCCCTTAAAAAATTCACCCTAGGTATCCGCCCGGAATACGCACATCTGTGCACCGCCGACACCCCCGGCGCGCTGCAAATCAAAGTCGATCGCGCGCAGGATGTCGGCACGCACAGTTTGCTCACCGGCAATGTCGGCGACTCCCTTTTTCGCGTGCGTCTGCCTGCCGACGCCGCGCTGCCCACTGTGGGCGACGCGCTGTGGTTCAAAGTTGTCGGTGCGCATACTTGCTTTTACAGCAACGGGGAGTTGGTCGCATGAAGCCGGTGAATCAAAAAGCCTGGTGGTTGATTTTGCCGGTGATAATTTGCGTCGCCTTTTCCGCCATCGTGCCCTTGATGACGATGGTCAATTATTCGGTGCAGGATATTATTTCGCCCGAGCGCCGCGTGTTTGTCGGCACCGAGTGGTTCAGCTCGGTCATGCGCGATGAAGAATTGCATGCGGCCTTGTGGCGTCAATTAGGTTTTTCGCTCAGTGTATTGATCGTAGAAATTCCGCTCGGCATCGCGCTGGCGCTGGCGATGCCCGCGACCGGCTGGCGTTCGTCCGCGACCTTAGTGTTGATTGCATTATCCTTATTGATACCGTGGAATGTGGTCGGCACCATCTGGCAAATTTTTGGCCGTACTGATATTGGTTTGTTCGGCGCGGCGCTGACCACGCTCGGCTTTAATTACAGCTACACCGGCAACGCGCTCGATGCGTGGCTGACGGTATTGTTGATGGACGTGTGGCACTGGACGCCGCTGGTGGCGCTGTTGTGTTACGCCGGATTACGCGCGATTCCCAATGCGTATTATCAGGCGGCGCAAATTGACGGCGCGTCGAAGCTGGCGGTGTTTCGCTATATTCAATTGCCCAAAATGCGTGGTGTATTGATGATCGCGGTGCTGCTGCGCTTCATGGATAGCTTCATGATTTATACCGAGCCGTTCGTGTTGACCGGCGGCGGCCCGGGCAACGCGACCACCTTTCTGTCGCAATACCTGACGCAAAAAGCCGTCGGCCAATTTGATCTCGGACCTGCTGCCGCCTTCTCCATTATTTATTTTTTAATCATCTTGCTGCTGTGTTTCATCCTCTATAACTGGATGCAACGCGTCGGCACTTCCGACGCTGAAGCAGGAGGCGCTCATGGCTAAAGTGCGCATGCAAAAGCGTTCGGTGTTATTAATTTTGTATTTATTTTTCGCCATTCTGCCGATTTACTGGATGGTGAATATGTCGTTCAAGCCGAATGAAGAAATCCTCAGCACTTTCTCGTTGTGGCCGAAAAACTTCACCCTGAAACACTACGCGACCATTTTTACCGATGTGTCGTGGTATTCCGGCTATATCAACTCGTTGATTTATGTGGCGATCAACATGACGATTTCTTTGTTGGTCGCGTTGCCTGCGGCGTATGCGTTTTCGCGTTACTCGTTCCTCGGCGACAAGCACGTGTTCTTTTGGTTGCTGACTAATCGCATGACGCCGCCGGCGATTTTTCTGTTACCGTTTTTCCAACTCTATTCCAGCGTCGGTTTGATGGACACCCACCTCGCCGTGGCGTTGGCGCATCTGGTATTCAATGTGCCGCTGGCGGTGTGGATCCTTGAGGGTTTCATGTCCGGCATCCCGCGCGAGATCG
>JAYVJD010000350.1:0-6794 GCA_043769625.1 Pseudomonadota bacterium
ACGTTGGTTTGTGCTGTGGCGCCGGAATTCATGTAATGCATTTTGTAACGTAACTTGGCGTTGGTCGGCAGGATGCCGCTGTTGTCGTAAGGCGCGCAAATCGCGCCATTGTAAACGCAGTCGATTGTTTTGGTGATTGATAGATTGGTGGGGATGGTGACCAGTGCAGCATTGGTCGCGCTGGTGTAAGCCGTATCGGGCCCGGAGGAAAAAATGCCGATGACGTTGTTCGGGTAGGTCGTGCTGCCGGCAAGGATGTTAGTGCCTGCTTGCGCCTGGAAGGTAATGGTAAATGTCGCGCCTGGTGCAAGCGATTGTGCACCAAAATTCCACAATATTTCCTGTTGGTTCACGTTGGTCGAGTAGGGCGATTGCGTCGGCGGTACGCTGGTGGTCGGTGTAATACTCGACATTCCCGTAATGCTGCTCGATCCCACCACAAAGTTGAAGCGGCGAGTGGCATCAAGCACTGTGCCTGTGAAAGGCAGCTCATCCAGAATACGAATGTTCGTGGCATCAATGTTACCGGTATTGGTGACTGAGATCGTGTAGGTTGCTGTGCCATTCACATTGATGGTCGGCGTGGTGGTGGTTTTGCTGATGGTCAATTTGGCATTGTCGCGTGCGCTGACGCTGACGGTGCTCAGGCTGCCGCCAGGCGATTCCGCGCTGACTATCTTGCCGGAGTTGGTCAGCGTACTGCTGTTCGTGGCGTTGGTCGCCGCATCGTAATACAGCACACCGCTGGCGCCGGCGGCGAGCGTCGGAATGGCAGGGTAGTTGAAAGTAACGCCACCAGCAGGCAAGCCGCAAGCCGCGCTGGCCGGGTTGGTGAATGTGGACGACGGCGGCCCGTTGGGAGCAGCGGTGTTGGTGTAAGGTGCGTTCGGTGTCGGCGCTATGGTAGGCGTGGTAATGGTCGCGGTGAAAGCCGGAGTGCTTTGCGACGATGTCATTTGATCGCACAGCAGCACATTGGTGTAAGCGGTGGTTCCTGTGTTGGCGTAGCTCAGCTTAAAGCGCACCTTTGCGTTAACCGGCACTACGCCGCTTCCGGTGTAACCCGTGCAAACGGTGCCTGCAGTGTTGTAAACGCAATCGATACTCTTGCTGATTTGAATGGGATTAATCAGGGTAATCGGCGCAGCCAAGGTCAGGCTATTGACCAGGGTCGTATTGAAATTAGCTTGGACGTTATTGGTGTAAGGCGTGGAGGTGGAAGGCATGTTCGCTCCCACGCTGGCATTGAAGCTGATGGTGAAACTCGCGCCCGCCGCCAGCGTCTGTCCGGAAAAATCCCAGGTGATCTGTTGCTGGTTGGTGTTGCTCGTGTAGCCGGCGATAGTAGGCGTGATTACCGTGGTGGGTGTGACCGCCGTGAGTCCCGATAGGGCTGAAGAGCCGGCAACCAGGTTGAAACGCCTGGTTGCATCATTGGCAGTGCCGATGAACGGCAGGAAATCACGCACAAAAATGTTGGTAGCAGTTGCCGTGCCGATATTGGTGATGGTCAGCGAGTAGCTCGCCGTTCCGCCTGGCGCTAGCGACGGCGTCGATGTGGTCTTTTTGATATCGAGAGCGGGACTATTGGTGACGGTCGATGTGGCGATTGAGGTCACCCCGCCCGTGAGTTGAGCGCTGGTAATTTTGGCTCTATTTGATAGCGTGTCATCAGCAACTCCCTGATCGACCACCACGTCAAGCTCTACTGCACCGCCTGTCCCAGACGCCAGCAACGGAATAGTGGGAAAGACGACAATCTGCTGCACCGTATTGGTACTGAGAATGGTTGGCGCAACGTCGGCACCACGGGTTGCTCCTACCGCTGCCGCATTGTTCGACAGGGATTGTGCCCCCACTGTCGCAGGACGAATATCAGTTCCAGACAGCACGTAGATATTGCCCACACGTAGTGTCTTGACCGGAGCGAAGGGAAGCACGTCGGTTATCTTAACGTCGGTCTGCAGCGTATTGCTGGTATTAATGTAAGTGATGCGATAGCGAAATTTGATGAACGCAGACGGAATGATGGAGCCGCCACTATTTGAGGCAACGGGGGTGCAGGCGGCGGCAAGGACCGCCGTAGATGCGGAGCAGACGCCGGTGACTTCTTTTAGCGCCAGAATGTTGGAGTTGGTGTCTGCGACGCTGGGAACGTGGTAGCGCCACGCCGTATCTTTTCCGCCGTCGCCGTCGCCCGCATCGCCGCCAAATACTTCAAATGAATTGATCAGGCCCGAAGCGGGCGGCGGCGAAGTCAAGCGGAGCGTAATGCGCGCATAAAGATTTTGTCCGACCTGAAGCTTACCGACGGCCCAGCGAACTGCGTTGGTGTTATTCGGCAGTGGATTGGAGGATGACAAACCCCAACCCAGGCTCGTTGGCATACCGCCAATGGCGGTAGTGCTGCCGTCTGAAGTGGTAGCTGGCCCGTTGCTCGCATCGCCTATACGGGAGCCGGGATAGGCGATGCGTTGCCATGGCCCTACCTCACCGGTTGCATCCAGTTGGTAACCTGTTTGCGGGCCGGCCACGACCGAGCCGGCAAAATAAGGGGCGGGGCCGGTGCCGCTGCTCAGAATTGCTTGAGAAGATCGGGGGGTTAGCGCGGGCAGCGCAGAGGTGCCGAACGCATTGGTTTGATCTGCATCCCACTGGTTGTGGGTGGTGGCATCAGCTTGATTGAGCAGGGTATTGAGTTTGGCTCCACCGGTCGGGTTGACATAGTAACCGTTCGTGCCTTGGGCGATGCGCGTAGGCAAAGCGGGAAACTGCGCAGTGCGCGGGTCGTTGGAGAAAAATATACCCGTATCGGCGTGGACCTCGGTTAACCGACCATTACATTTGTTGGTAAATCCCGCCGCAGAACAGCGGGAGGTGGGGTCGTAGGTGTTAGTGGCGAATACGCCGGTATAGGTGTTCTGTCCGCGAGTGCCCCAGCCGCCGTCGATACCACCGGGCAGATTGGGCGTGCTTGGGCTGAACCCGCCGCTACCATTGGGCGTGATGAATTCGGCTTTCACCACTTCCACGCCAGGTGGCAGGTAATCGGTGACATACCCGGCAACGCCGGTCGTAGCACCATTGGCGATTGGCGTGAATTGCAAAATGTAGCTCAGGCTATCACCAACTTGCAGGGTTGGTTGGCCTTGCTGAATTTTTTGCATCAACTCATTGACGGTATTGGGGTCGAAATATTTCGTTGATTGCACTTGGCCGACGCTATGCCCAAAGGCGGCATTCGTGCATAACAACGCAGCGACTGCTGCTGCTCCGGATAATCGTGCTTTTGAGAAGAAATTTTTCATATCAGTTTTGTCGGCAGATGATTAGCGCTGTCCGGTGACGGTGATGTCCACGCGCCGATCGGCTTGCAGGCATTCAATCAACGGTCGTTTACCGACCTTGTCGTTGCATTGCGTAAGCGATTGCGCGGCACCTTGTCCGCTAGTGTTGATATTGTCTGACGGCAGGCCTTGGCTGACCAAATATTGTTTTACTTGCTCGGCACGTTGCAGTGCCAGTGCTTCATTGCGAGTTGGTGAACCTAAGCGATCGGCGTGACCAACGAGATTGATGCTGGCGACCGACTTCCACGATTTCAATTGTGCGATCAGATGATCGAGTTTTTGCTTGCCCGCCAACGGAGCGTTGATGATGTCTTGTTTGCCGAAAGCGAAGTTGGTGTCAGTGGATAAAGTATATTTTTCCACTATGGTCAGATTAGTGACGACGCTTACAGGAGGAGCAGATGTAGCTTGTATTTCCGGGGTCTTGGCTACCGGTGTGGCAACTACGACGGTGGTCGCTGGTTTGTTTGCGCGAGCCTTACCGCATTGCTCTATCGAGGTTTGTGCTTCATAGGCCAGATTTTCGGCGATGCGTGCATAAGGCGTTGCATGGTCCCAGCCAGACTCCCATTTTTCGTGGCCCGCCCAAACGAGCTGCACTTCCAGCTCAGCCAATTTGCGTGAGGCGCATGAAACGTCTTGATCGCGCTTCATCGCGTCAACACGCGTCCATAAATCTTCACGCACTTTTTCGCTGGCATATGGGTGCGGCGTGGCGTTGCCATCAAAGGCAGGGTTGGCGCTAAGGCCGTCGATTAATTTTGCCGCTTCGTTGCTGGCGGACTGGACAATGCCGGTCCGGTCTTTGTCGTGATATTCGTCCAGCGCCAAATCCAGCCAGGCGCGCGCTTTGGACACGACGTAATGATTACTGCCCAATGAGCCAGCCGCCAATTTATCTACGCGGCGCTGCAATTGTTCAATTTTGATTAAATCTTCGGGCGTGACGTTTTGATTGGCCGCACCAGCTATTGCGGGCAAGCATACGCATGCGATGGCACAAAAGAATTTTTTCATCGGGTTTTTCATCATCATTTTTTCTCCTCCGGTAAAACCAGATTCTTGGCGTTCAGTTTTAGCGAGTCTTGATCAAACTTGGCGCGCACGGCGAGGAATACGCCGGCCGCGCGGTTTTGTGCGGCACCGAAGTCATCGTCTTTAATGCCGAGGAAGTTGTAGCCCATGGTGAGCCAAGTGTTGGTCACGAGTTGGTAGCCAGCCGACATGCCCACGCCATTTTGATGCACGCCTTTGCGCAAGGTATTCATGCGCGACAAATGAGCGGCCACTTCCCAATTTTCTGAAATGTCATGACGGCCTTCAAGGCTGGCAACGTCAGTAAAGCCGCCGTACCCTGTACCGTCTATGCGATCGAAGACGTACTTTGCGCCGTAATGTATTGAGAGCTGGGTGTAACGATCAAACATATAGTTGCTATGCAAGTTGCTCACCAACTTGCGTGCATGGTTGCTGTCAGCTGCAGTGGTTAAAATTTCTTCAATATAATCAAAACGATATAGTGATGCCCATTTACTATCCCAAGGGCGCGAAGCGTAAGACATGCGCGCCGCTAAACGTCGTGTTTGCGTTTCCACGCCCTGCAGATCGGCGTAAGTGAGTCCGCCTGACACGACGCGACCGGCGTCGAGATTACGTTGCAGGCCGATCAACAAATTAATTTTGCGGTCGATATCGGAACCGCGCCATTCAACGCGGCTATTCGCGCCCCAAACTTTATCGTTGTAGTTTGCGCCGATGCTGACCGCGGTGTAATCCCCGGCAATGCTGCCCGACGCTGGCGGTGCATTGAAGTTGAATGGTGCGCCGCTCATGCGCAAAGTCATAGAACGATCGACGGCGATATCGGACTGCCATGATTCATTCAGCTGCACGCGCTGGACTAAACCGACATTAGCGAAAATGCGGCCGCTGTCGAGGGATTCAGAATTGCCCAGTGACGCCGCCATTTCGCCGCCGGTCCAAGGTTGGGTACGAACGCCGACGCGCGACATATTGCTGGCGATTTTCTCGCCGCGTGCGATTTCGTGTTCGGCGAATAAGCGGCTTTGCTCGGTGACTTTATAATCTACGCCTACCGTTAAGCGGTCGGGGAAGTCCAGGCTGCCATCACCGCCACCGATACCGACTTCAGTGCTGGCACGCAGTTGTACTTTTTTGTCGAGCAGGTCGTAGGCCACGCCGCCGGTCACTTGTTTGCCTTCATGCGTCAGACCTGCGCTGTCTGTTTCGCGCAATAAGCGTGCGCCATAATTGGCTTTGAGATCGCCCATCGTGTGTTCTGCACGTGCTTCGATTAGATCGCGCTTGCCTGATCCACCGGTGGTTTCTTGATGCGAAGCCTGGCCTTGCAATTGGGTTGTTTCGGAAAGTTTTAGTTGCGCATCGCCGCCGATTTTGCGCGTGCCGGTTTCTGTGCCCGATTGTTGGCCCAGGCCAAAGCCGCCGTCTTGCTGGCGAATATAGGCGGTGGCGTTCACGCTTTCGCCATGGTGCTTGGCTTCAAGCTTCCATGCGTCGCCCTTTTTATCGACGCCATTAACTTTTTGCTCGCTTAGTGCATATTCCGCTTTGAGGCTTATTTTTTCGTTCACGTCATAGCGTGCATCGAGGCCGCCCAGTTTGCCGCTGGCGCCTTGCGTGCCATCGCGCACCAGTGTGGCGCCGACTTCCATTTTTTCGCTTGGCTTGAAGCTGGCGCGTCCACCGGCGACCCATTTTTCGTCGCGGCTATCGGCCGATTCGTATTCAACCACGACATACATCGGATTGAAGTTCGCGTCGCGGCCCGCGATAGGCGATTTGAAAAACAGCGTGCCTTTGATCGTGTCGATATCGTAATCGAGGTAGCGTGACAACGTTTTGCTCGAGACAATTTTTTGCGTCTCGAAACGGTCGCGCGCTTCGATGCGCACTTTATCGCTGTTTTCCACCAGATTGCCGCGCGACAGTTTATACAGGCCCGATGTGCCGTCGCCAGGAATTTCGTCGCGCAAATAAGCTTGTGCGGTTTTGGTAGCAAACGCGTTGTAGCTGAAACGCTCGCCTTTGTATTCTGATTTCAAGCCATTAACCGTGCGGCTGTAGCGTGAGAATTCAGTGACAGACAGGCCAGTATCGAAATCGCCGAACAAAGCGTAGAACTGGCGGCGTTCGATTTTCAAATACAGTTTACGCGCGCTGGCGGCGTCGAATGCGGCTTGCGCGTTATCGGCATACAGCGTGTAGAAACGCGTTGGGTCTATCGCCTGCTTAAGATTGGAGCCGGCATCGCCTTGACGTTTTGCGCTGTCGTAAGCGAGCGTTAACAGATAATCGCCCTTGATGCTGCCCTTTGCATACAGCGCCACGCGATTGCCGTCGAACAATTGCTCGTCCGCGCCGACATCTTTAATCGACTGCACGTTATCCAACAGTTTTTTGTGG
>JAYVJD010000351.1:0-6779 GCA_043769625.1 Pseudomonadota bacterium
TATTATCAATCCGCGCATACGCGTTGAGATCCCAGTTGCCGGTTTTGATGCGATAACCGCCGCGCAGATTGAAGATGAAGTAGTCGCTGGCGGCATCGCTGTTGATGTCGTTGACATACACTTTAGTCGAGACGCGGGTTTCGACCGCGGCGTGGAAACCAGTGTCAGCTTGCTTCCACGACAGCTCGCCGTACATCGTGGCTTCAGGCGCGCCGGGCAGGACGTTGTTGCCGTTGACCGTGGTGACCGTAGGCGCGGCTGAGGCGCGATAGCTGAAGCCGCGAGTGAAGCGTGCGTCGAGATAGGTGAGTGCGCCGTAGGCGCGATAGCCGCTGCCAAGGTTGGCGTCGAAAGCCACTTCCAGACCTTGGCGACGTGACTCGGAGGCATTCTGGAAAGTTGCGCGGCCGCTGGCATTGGTGCGCGGTACGATTTCGTTGCTGGTGAGAATATAAAATAACGCCGTGTTGACGCGCACATTGTCGCTGATTTTATTTTTCAAACCGATTTCAAAATTTTTGCTCACGCTTGGCAACAAATCAAAGTTGAGACCCGAAACCAATACACCTGCCGCGTCCGCTTTGTAGGCCAGCTCGGCAAACGTCGGTGTTTCAAAACCTTTGCCAAAATTGGCATAAACATTGGTTTGCGGGCTTACTTTATATAGCACGCCCAACACTGGGTTGGTGTGGGAGTATTCCACGCCGCCGCTGTCGTCGCCGTTGATCGGGCCGCCGACCGTCGAAGCGGGCGCGGTGAAAAAATCCTGCGATTTGAATTTCACTTTGCTATGACGCACGCCCGCGATGACATTCCAGTCTTTGCTCGGCTGCCATTCCATTTGTGCATACGGGTCGAGGTTTTCTACCGTGTCGTCTTCGCTTCGGCGCAGGTTACCTTGCACGCCGAGAGTTTGTGTCGCGCCAGTGCCGGTGAAATTTTCGTAACCGCTGCGACGTTCTTTCGATTGATCCTTATCCATGCCGACGGTCAAGGTTAATGGTGCGTCGAATTGATGCGTCCATCGCGCGTTGATGCCGTTAAATTTTCGATCGAGATCGACTACGCCGCCGGAGTTGGTCGCGGGCACTTGCGCGCCGGGCGTGAGTGCGAGAAATTGCGTGATAGCGCGGGTGCCGGTGTAGCCGACCAGACGGAATGTGTCGCTGGCGCCGATGCGCTGCTCGTACACCAATCCGCCTTGTTTATTTTCAATATTTTTACGTGTGTTGTAGGTGATCGCGAGTGGATCGACTTGCGTGGGGTTCGCGGTGAATTGGGCGCGCGTCAAGCCCAGCGGATCTTGAGTCCACGGTTGTTTGAGCGCATTCAAGACGAGCGAAAGCGTGGCGTTGTCAAAGCTGTATTTGAACTTGCTGTTCAAATGATCACGCTGCGAGGCGGAGTGATCGCGGTAGCCGTCGGTGTCAAAACGCGAGGCGTCGATGACGTAATTAAACGGGCCCGAGTTGCCGCCGAATTTGAGATCCGCGCGTTTGCTGCCGTAGCTGCCGCCCCATGCATTCAAGCTCAAAGTGGGTTGCGCCGGGCCGTCTTCGCTAAACGCTTGAATCACGCCGCCGGACGAGTTGCCATAAATCGCTGAGAACGGTCCGCGTAACACTTCGATGCGCTTTGCCGACGAGAGTGAAATCGTCGCGCCCTGGCCTTGGCCGTCGGGCATGGTAGCGGGAACGTCGTCGGCGATTAAGCGAATGCCGCGCACACCAAAGGTCGAACGGCTACCGAAGCCGCGAGAAGAAATTTGCAGGTCTTGCGCATAGTTTTGTCGATTACCCACGACTAAGCCGGGCACGCGTTGCAAGGCTTCGGATAAATTGACTTGTGCTTGGCCGTTCTGAATATCGTTGATGTTGAGCGAATCAATCGACGCGGGGACATCAAAGCCGGCTTGCGCGCGACGCGTCGCGGTAACCACGATGGGATCGACGGACTCGACTTTTTCACCTGCGGTTTGTGCCTGCGCAGCAAAGGGCATCAGCGTGGCAATTACTGCGATGGCGAGTGGTCTGCGTAAATGAATCGACGAGCGTTTGGTGGGTGATGCAGAAATGCTTAAGCATGAAGCGCGCATGTTGTTCCTGAGAGTCGGTTGAGAGAATGAAAGTTTGTATTATTCTTGTGCTGTGCGATGATAATCAAAACTCGCGCTACTACCAACGTGTATTATCTAATGATTTTCATGATTTTTTGTGGGGCATTTTTTTCTTTCGCGGAATGCAAAAATGATTAGTAAATTTATTCAATATATTCAATGTGTTACATTAATTATCTGCATGCTGGGTGTACTGCCCTGTGCACGCGCCGATTCATACAACCCCGAAGATCCGTTGAAATCGGTGTTGTGGGACTGGATGAAAAATGCCCACTTCGGTAAAGCAAAAGTGGTATTCGATGATCGGGTCGTGGTGACCGCGCCGGCGCTGGCGGAAGATTCGATGAATGTGCCCGTCGCGGTGTCGATGGAAGGCTTGGCCGATGTGCAAGAAGTGATCGTGCTGGTCGATCTTAATCCGATCAAAAAAGTGTTGCAGTTTTACCCGGAAAAAACCAAAGCCTATCTGGCGTTTCGTTTGAAGCTGGAGCAGTCGAGCGCGATTCGCGCCGCTGCGCGCACTAGCGACGGTGTGTGGCATGTCGGCGGCGTGAATGTTTCTGCGACCGGCGGCGGTTGCAGCCTGCCCTCTGGCGCGAGCCAAAATAAATTATGGGAATCTCATCTGAATGAAGTGCAGGGAAAAGTATTCCCTCTGGGCGCCGGCAGTCAGCGCGTGCGTGCGCGCATCGTGCATCCGATGGACACCGGGCTTGCCAGCGGTATTCCGGCATTTTTTATTCAGAAGCTGGATCTCAGCGACGACGCAGGGACGCGCTTGATGCGCATCGAAACCTTCGAGCCGGTGAGCGAAAATCCGGTGTTCACATTTGATATCGGCAACGCTAACGCTGATAAATTGTGGCTCACCGGCATCGACAACAACGGCAATAAAATTCGCGCGCAAATTAAATCATGAAATTTTCGTTTAAGTTTTTCGCTTTGCTCATAAGCATCGCTGCTGCAGGCGCGCTGGCGCAAAGCGATGAATATAATTATCGCTTAACACCGGAAAAAATCGCCGACGGTGTGTATGGGTTCATTGGTAAAACTGAAGATTTTAGCTGGAAGAACGGCGGCAACGTAGTCAACACCGGCTTCGTGGTCACCAACGCCGGCGTGGTCGTGATCGACACCGGCCCATCGAAACGCTATGGCGAACAAATGCGCGCCGCAATTAAAAAAATCACGCCGCAACCGATCGTCAAAGTGTTCAATACGCATCACCATCCCGACCATATTTTCGGCAATCAAGCCTATGCCGATGTCGGCGTCAGCGCGCTGGTGCAAACTATTATCAGCGAGAAAGCTGAAGGCGCTGCGCTGGCCGATAATATGTATCGCATGAACGGCGAATGGATGCGCGACACCGAATTATCCGTCGCGCAAAATGTGCTGGAGCAAAGCAGCAAATTCAAATTGGGCGAGCGTACATTTTCACTGCACGCATTGAGCGGCCACACAGGCGGCGATTTAGCGGTGATGGACGAGACCAGCGGCGTGATGTTCTCCGGTGATTTGATCTTCCATCAACGCGCCGCAACCACGCCGCACGCGGATATCCCGCGCTGGATGCAAACTATTGATTATATTGATAATTTATCGTATAAAAAATTAGTGCCCGGACACGGGCCAGTGATCGCCGATCACCAAGCGGTGAAACAAATGCGCGAATACCTGGTCTGGTTATCCAATCATCTGAAAAAGTCCGCTGAGCAGGGCGCCGATATGACCGATGTGCTGAACACAAAATTGCCGTCTGCGTTTGCGGCGATACCGATGGCGAAGGAGGAATACCAGCGTTCCGTCGTGCATCTTTATCCTAAGCTGGAGCAAGCCGTTTTAAGCAAAGCAGTAAGTAACAAGTAAGCTGAATGATTGCGGCTGTATCAATAGTTCACACTTGTTGATTATTGAGGCAAGCAAAGCGTCATTTTTCATCGTAGTTCGTAGTTATCACTCTGTAATCCTCACCTTGCACGTCCGTTATTTTTTGGCACAATCTTTGCAAGAGTATTTGTTGTTGTAACCAAAAATGTTGCATCGCAATTCCAGTAGTTAAAATTTTGAAAAAATCTTTACGGAGGAATCACATGAACGCTAATAAGTTGTTAATTGGGCTGGTCGTGAGCATTGCTGCAGTTGCAGCAGGCTGTGCGTCATCCAGCGCGCCGATGGCAGGTAAGTCGATGGCAGCAGAATCGTCAGGCAAAAGCATGGGTGCCAAGGGCCCGGTGACAGATGCGGATATTTTGAACGATGCAGCAACCACCGGCGACGTATTGAGCTGGGGCATGGGCACACGCGGTCAGCGTTACAGCCCGCTGGCACAAGTGAATACTAGCAACGTGGGCAACCTCGTGCCAGCTTGGTCATTCTCGTTCGGCGGCGAAAAGCAGCGCGGTCAAGAATCGCAGCCTGTGATCGCTAACGGCAAAATGTTTGTCACCGGTTCTTACTCACGTCTGTATGCACTCGATGCAAAAACCGGTACCAAACTCTGGCAATACGAACACCGTCTGCCAGACGGCATCATGCCTTGCTGCGACGTGGTTAATCGCGGCGCTGCGTTGTATGGTAATCTGGTTATTTTCGGCACTCTCGACGCGCAATTAGTCGCGCTTGATCAAGAAACCGGCAAAGTCGTGTGGAAAGAAACGCTCGACGATTACAAGGCCGGTTACTCCTACACCGCAGCACCATTGATCGCTAAAGGCTTGGTCATGACCGGCGTCTCCGGTGGTGAATTCGGCGTAGTCGGTCGCGTTGATGCGCGCGATGCCAACACCGGTAAATTGGTGTGGACACGCCCCGTGGTTGAAGGCCATATGGGCTTCAAAGACGGCAAAGAAAACGGTATTTCCGGCACCACCAACGCCTCATGGCCTGGTGATATGTGGAAAACCGGCGGCTCAGCCACATGGCTCGGCGGCTCTTACGATGCTGATACCGGCTTGGCCTACTTCGGTACGGGTAACCCCGCTCCGTGGAACAGCCATTTGCGTCCTGGTGACAACCTGTTCTCCTGCTCGACAGTCGCTATCGACGTCACTACCGGCAAAATCGCTTGGCATTATCAGAACACGCCAAACGACGGTTGGGACTATGACGGTGTAAACGAGTTCGTGACGTTTGACATGGACGGAAAACGTGTGGGCGGCAAAGCCGACCGTAACGGTTTCTTCTATGTTAACGATGCGAAAACCGGCAAGCTCGTCAATGCCTTCCCCTTCGTGAAAAAAATCACTTGGGCCAAGAGCATCGACATCGCCTCCGGTCGTCCGGTTTACGATCCCGCCAACCGTCCTGGCGACCCCACCAAGCTTGATGGCAAAAAAGGTAACACCGTGTTCTCGGTGCCCGGATTCCTCGGTGGTAAAAACCAAATGCCAATGGCGTATAGCCCAGAAACGGGCCTGTTCTACGTCCCAGCTAACGAATGGGGTATGGAAATCTGGAATGAGCCAGTCGCTTACAAAAAAGGCGCAGCGTATCTAGGATCCGGCTTCACCATCAAAACGGTGGATGACAACTACATTGGTGCCCTGCGCGCAATGGATCCTAAGACCGGCAAAATCGTCTGGGAATACAAAAACAATGCCCCAATGTGGGGTGGCGTGATGACCACCAAAGGCGGACTAGTATTCACCGGCACACCGGAAGGTTTCCTCAAAGCGTTTGACGCCAAAACCGGTGCCGAACTGTGGAAGTTCCAAACCGGCACAGGCGTAGTCGCTCCTCCCGTAACCTGGGATCAAGACGGCGAGCAGTACATCGCCGTAGCGTCCGGCTGGGGCGGTGCAGTGCCTCTGTGGGGCGGCGATATCGCCAAGAAAGTGAACTACCTGAACCAAGGCGGCAGCATGTGGGTATTCAAGTTGCACAAAACCCAATCTGCCGCTAACTAACGTTCTCGTTCTTCAGCAGTAAGGAAAAGACCGGCTTTGTGCCGGTCTTTTTTTGTTTAGCTATTCCTACGAATGCCGGTAAGGCTTAACACAAGTGCTGGTTTTAATTGACCGCTTTTTTTCACTTCACCCATTAGTTCTGAAATGCTTGCGCATGTAGGTTGAGCGTCCGCAATAGAGAATTTTTGCTTATGTCAGAATCGGCCAACTTTATCAAAAAACATGTCAATGTCTGCAATTGAGATTTATTAATTTAGACAAAATCGGCCCATACCGGACATTCGAAAATTTCCCCAATAGCGGTCATCCATAAGCGGCCCTCCGGCGTACGCGCGGACACATTAGAGCGAGGTCCAATTTCTTGACAGGCAAGTTGACGCTATTTTATCAACTTGTCGGAAGACTCCATGAAGCGTTTACCCACCGTCTTTTTACCGATTACCGAAAAATATATACACCAAGCGATCCAACTTAATATGCAGCAAAGTCGGAGCTGGTGGTAGACAGCAGCACGCTTGGCCTGCTGTAAGAAATTACAGGTAAGAATATATTTTTATCTTTCCCTTGCAATACATTAAGTCTGAACTATATTTAAACTTGACTGGCGGATTCAAGTTCGAAGTGCAACGGCTCGTGGTGTTTTGGTATAACGCAATGCCACGCCAAATAATACCTCATGCGGTGATCTGAATCCCAACACCTTGCGTGGACGGTGATTGAGTCGGTCTACCGCGTGCTCCACCTGTTCATCGGTA
>JAYVJD010000352.1:0-2486 GCA_043769625.1 Pseudomonadota bacterium
AACGTATAGCAAAAGAACTATTCAAAAACCTCGGAGGCGCTTTCATGCAGGCCAGCGTGCTGTGGTGGTCGCCGCCGTCACGTGTCACCGAACTGTGCGACCTCAAATGCCGCGAACATCTCGACGCAGTCAAAGGCCAGCCGGTGATTCTGCTGTCGCCTCACTTCACCGGCCTCGACATCGGCGGCGCGCGTGTCGGTTACGAATGGCAATTGGTATCGATGTATAGCGAGCAAAAAAATCAAGCGTTCGACCAAGTATTGTTAGCCGGGCGTAAGCGTTTCGGCAATCCTCATCTGGTCACACGCGCGCAAGGTCTGCGCCCAGTAGTCAAATTTCTCAAGCAAGGATTTCCGTTTTTGTATTTGCCCGATATGGATTTCGGCGCCAAAGATTCAGTGTTCGTGCCCTTCTTCGGCATACCTACGGCAACCGTTACCGCGCTGACGCGCTTGTGTCAAATGACCGGCGCGAAGGTGGTCCCCAGCATTACCAAACGCGTGAACGGAAAGTATCAAACCACCCTGTATCCCGCGTGGGAGAATTTTCCTGGTGCGTCTTTAGAAGAAGACGCCGCGCGGATGAATAAATTTATCGAAGACCGAGTCCGCGAAGCACCGGAGCAATATTTTTTTGTGCACAAGCGCTTTAAAACTCGGCCGCCAAATGAGCCGTCGATATACTAGAATGACAGTATGGCAACCACGTTAAAATTCAGCAAAATGCAGGGCTTGGGCAATGACTTCGTCATGTTCGATGCGATCAACCAGCGCGTCCAATTGTCGCCCGAACAATTGCGCCACATTGCCGATCGGCGCTTCGGCATTGGCTGTGATCAAATTTTATTGGTAGAAAAATCCAATCAATCCGACGTCGATTTTCGCTACCGGATTTTCAATTCCGACGGCAGCGAAGTCGAGCACTGCGGCAACGGCGCGCGCTGCTTTGTGAAATTTGTCCTGGCGCAGAAGCTCACGACAAAAACCACGCTGCGTGTCGAAACCAAGAACGGCATCATCGTGCCTAAACTCGAAAGCAATGGCGAAGTCACCGTCAATATGGGCGCGCCGGTTTTTGAGCCAGCGCAAATCCCGTTCAAAGCCGACCAGCGCGCGATCACTTATATGCTGTTTATCAACGGCGAAGCGCGCGAATTTTCCGTGCTGTCGATGGGCAATCCGCATGCCGTACAAATTGTCACCGATGTCGATACGGCGCCGGTCGAGAGCGAAGGCCCGCTGATCGAAACGCACGCTGCGTTTCCGGCGAAAGTGAATGCCGGCTTTATGCAAATCATTGATAAGCATCACATCAAGCTGCGCGTGTTCGAGCGCGGCGCGGGCGAAACGCTCGCTTGCGGCACTGGCGCCTGCGCGGCGGTTGTCGCAGGCATCACGCGAAAAGTGCTCGGCAGCCCAGCACTAGTGAGCCCGGTGCAAGTGAGTATGCGCGGCGGCGAACTCAACATCGCATGGGTAGGCGAAGGCCAACCGGTTATCATGACCGGCAGCGCAACGCATGTTTTTGACGGCGAAATTTTGCTTCAAGATAACCAAAAATAGTTTAATTTAATCAAGGACTTAAAAATGCCCTTAGAAATCGAAAAAGTCGCCGAATATATTCGCGCTAACCCCCGTTTTTTTGAACAATATCCCGACATCCTGATGAACCTGCAGGTGCCACATCCGCACGGCGGGCGCACCGTGTCGATCAGCGAGCGGCAAATTTTGACGCTACGCGAAAAAGGCAAATTTCTCGAGCGCAAACTGGCCGAGCTGATTCAGTTCGGCGAAGAAAACGACGCCATCAGCAACAAGATACACACCCTCGCCTGCTTGCTCATCGGTACGCGTAGCATCGATGAGGTCATCGATACGCTTGAAGGTCAACTCACCGAAAATTTTGAAGTCCCGCATGTCACTCTACGTTTGTGGACGAGCAATAAACTTTCCACTGAAGGTCGCGCTGAATTCACGCCGACCAATCAAGAGTTGCAAGGTTTTGCGCACGCCATGTCGGTACCGTATTGCGGCCAGCATGCAGTGTATGAAACCAATCGCTGGTTCGGCGAATCGTCGTCTCAACTGAAAACTTACGCCATGGTGCCGCTGCGCCACGGCGCGACGTTTGGCTTGCTGGTGATGGCGAGCGAAGATGCCGAACGTTTCTACCCCGAAATGGGCACGCTATATTTGCAGCGTATCGGCGAACTCGCCAGCGCCTCCCTCGCACCATTTGTCACTAACGCTTAAAACCATGACTGCCAAGACCAAACCGTCTGCGGCAAAAAAAACATCCGTCGCTAAAACCGACGAGACCGATCCACGTCTCGTCTCTTTCACCGAGCACCTGTTACACGAGCGTCGCCTGTCGCCCCTCACGGCGAAGCATTATGGTCGCGATGTCGTTGCCTTACTCGAACTCAGCGCAGACGTTCCACTGGAAAAACTCACCGCGCACCACATCCGCCGCTACAGTGCCACGCT
>JAYVJD010000353.1:0-2479 GCA_043769625.1 Pseudomonadota bacterium
CTTTACCGATACCCTTCCAACTGCGCCGGGCGCGATGACGGTCGCTACGCCGAGCAGTCTCGGAGGAACCTGTACTGGCGTCACGGCGAATGCAGGCGCCGCCACGATTAGTATTGCGAGCGGTTCTAGCATTCCTGTCGGCGGCTGCACCATCACCGCTGACGTGACGGCGAGTGTTCTCGGCAGTTACAGCAACACGATTGCAGCAGGTGCACTGGCCACCAATGCCGGAAGCAATGCCGTAGCCGCGACAGCCAATTTGATTGTGCTGTCTGCACCGACCATCAGTAAGAGCTTTACGCCGAGCACTATTCTATTAGGCGAAAGCAGCGTGCTTAAACTCACTATCACCAACCCCAATTCGATTGCGTTGACTGGGTTAAGCGTTAGTGACATTTATCCGACTAATCCGCCGTATGATTTGAAAAATACCGCCACACCCAATGCGACGACAACGTGTACTGCAGGTGGTGTAGCGGTTACAGCGGCGGCGAACGATGTGTCTGTTTCGCTTACCGGCGGCAGTGTGCCGGCTAATTCGATTTGTACCATCAGCGTTAACGTGACCGGACCGGTCGCCGGGAATTATCCCAACACCAGCGGCGGCGTGAGCAGCAACGAAACCGGTGCGGCTGGCCCAGTGAGTAATACCGCGACGCTGACGATTCAGAGCGTGATTTTGACGGTAACCAAAACCACCAGCACGCCTAACGTAATAAATACACCTGCCGGTAGCACGGCGACTTATACGGTGACGGTAGTCAACTCGGGCACTGGCGCTGCGACCGGGGTCAAAGTCGTTGATGCACTTCCCGCTGGTTTTAGTTACGGCAGTACCAGCAGCGTGACACTCAATGGCACGCTACTGACTCCCGCAGCCTATCAAGCAACTACCACCGGTGCACAGACGGTAGGTACACCGCAATGGGACAGCAACCCGAGTGCTGGATTTACCATCAATGCAGGGCAAACTTTAGTCATCACTTTTGTCGCCAATCTGGCGGGTAACGTACCTGACGGCACCTTCAGCAATAGCGCTTCGGCGACCGCTGTTTCGGCTGGGGCGACCATTACCAATTTCGACGGCACGGCGAGCACGGTGGATGACGTGATCGTGATTAACGGCGTATTGGTCTCCGGCATCGTGTACGCCGACCCGAATCACAACGCTATTCTCAACAGCAGCGAAGTGGGCACCGGCCAAACGCTGTACGTTAAGCTCGCAACCATGTCGGCTGGTGTGTGTGTCAGTCCGGCGTTGGCCGCCGCCACCGTCAGCCTTAGCGCGAATGGCAATTTCGATCTGCCAGGCACGCCGCCGGGCGATTACTGTTTGGTCCTCGACAATAATAATCTCTTGTCTGACATCACGCCGACGCCCGCGACGGGCTGGCTCAATACCGAAATTCCGAACGGTATTCGCACATTGACCGTGTTCTCCACCCCGGTTGCCAATCAGAATTTTGGTTTGTATTTCGGCAGCAAGCTCAGCGGCGTGGTATTTGCCGATACCGGTATCAGCGGCGGCACGGCCAACGATGGCATCCAGAATGGCGCAGAGCTGGGCATTGGCGGCGTGACGGTCAAAGCCACCAACGGCGGCATCACGCTTGATAACGCCACGACGGATGGCGCAGGCAACTACAATATGTGGTTGCCGGGTAGCGCAACTGGCAGCGTGCTGATTAGCGAAACCAATCTTGGCGGCTATATTTCGACGGCTGGCAGCGCCGGCAACACAACGGGTAGCTATACGCGCAGCAGCGACGTTACCAATTTTAGTTTCGTCTCTGGCTCGATTTACACCGGTGTCAATTTCGGCGATGTGCCGGTCAATACTTTTGCGCCAGATGGCGCGCAAAGTGCGTTGCCCGGCACGGCGGTGTTTTACCCGCACACCTTCACCGCAGGCAGCGCCGGAAGTGTGACCTTTACCGTCAGCAATATCGCTACGCAAAATTTGACTGGCTGGAATACGCTGATTTATCGCGACAGTAATTGCAATGGCGTGATAGACGTAGCGGAAGCCAATGCGCTGATCTCTGCCAATATCCCGGTTACAACTGGGCAATTGGTGTGTATTGTGGTGAAAGAAAATATCCCCGCAACTGCGCCGTATAACGGACAAGATCAGATTACTGTGAATGTGCAGTTTGTTTATCTCAATGCGACGAGCATCATCGTGTCACCTTTAGTGCGGCAAGATCTCACCACGGTTGGCAACGCGACGGGAACGGGGTTGGTGTTGCAAAAAGTCGTGCGAAACATCACTTCAGGTGGCGCCTTCGTCACCAGCAATCAAGCCAAGTCAGGGGATGTGCTGGAATACGTCATGACTTATACCAATACCTCAAACGGTCCGTTGACCAATGTGCTGATCAACGACATCATGCCGGCCTATACCGTATTCGATTCAGCCACCTGCGGTGCGCCGATTAGTTGCACCATCGCACCCATCCCGCTGGTGGGTTCGCCGGGC
>JAYVJD010000354.1:0-16519 GCA_043769625.1 Pseudomonadota bacterium
GCAGATCCTTCGCTATCGCTCAGGATGACAGCTCCCCCGCAAGTTCGAAGAGCGAATAGCCCACCCTTCTGCGCCGCTGATATTTTTGTTGTGGATCGGGGGCCGTCGGCGAGAACCTGTTTGAGCTACGCGGTGATGCAGATTTGATATGAAGGTGAGAGCGAGTTTTCTCGCCGCCCGATGCACAACAGAAATATCAGCGACAACAAAAACAAAAAACAAAAAGCGGCGCGGCGGGTTCGCCTTTTTTGGTTACTTTTTTGGCGAAGCAAAAAAGTGACTAGCCACAGGGCTACCCCCGGCAATGTAGTTCAGAGCTTAGCCCGACCAGCCAACTAGACTAAAACTTGCATCCCCATCCCAACCTTCCCCCGTCAAGAGGGAAGGAGCCTGTACATTTGCAATCAAATAAATTGGAGGGGCAACTGAAAGTCTTACTATAAAAAATTTTCTCTTCATCTTCACTTGCACGCCGGAGTGAAATAATCCGTATTGTCTCGTTAGGTCGCATTGTGGTGACCATGAATAAAACTTCGTTCGCATCACCAACCCACATAATCATATGGCGAACTTCTCCTTTTTCGATAAAGTTATCGTGTATCAGAAAAGGCCTATCTGAAAAGGGGGAGAACAAGATTCTTTCGAGCGGCTGGACCGCACTTTCCAGAGAGTAGCCATGCTTTTTTCGGTTACTGTCCTCTTTAGCCAGGTCATATTCAATTTTCGTTCGGCCAATAATTACACGAAAATCATGCTCTTGGATGCCAAGCCGCGCAGCAAATCACATTTCTTCAATTTTTTTCTTAATGCGCTGCGCCAAGATACGCCGCTCTCACCGCCGGATCATTCTTCAACTGTTCCGCCGGTCCATGAACCGCGATGGTGCCGTTTTCCATCACGTAACCATAGTCCGCTACATTCAACGCCGCCGCTGCAAACTGCTCGACCAACAGCATGGTGACGCCGCGTTCTTTCAGGCGTTTGATGATGGTGAAGACTTCTTCTACCAAAATCGGTGCGAGACCCATGGAGGGTTCGTCGAGCAACAACACTTCGGGATTCAACATTAGCGCGCGCGCCATTGCGAGCATTTGTTGTTCGCCGCCGGAGAGCGTGCCGGCCAATTGATTGCGGCGTTCTTTCAGGCGCGGGAATAATTCGAGATTTTTTTCCAGGTCGGCTTGCACGTCGCCGCGGGGGCGTCCGCCGCCCATGGCTAATCTTGGGAATGCGCCGAGCAATAAATTATCGGTCACGCTTTGCGTCGGGAATACGCGACGGCCTTCGGGCGAATGGGCCAGACCCACTTTGGTGATTTTGTGCGATGGCAGGCCGGTAATATCTTTGCCGTCCAATTTTATTTCGCCACCGGTCGGCGTGATCATGCCCGATATCGCGCGCATCGTAGTTGTCTTACCTGCGCCGTTGGAACCGATCAGCGTCACGACTTTGCCTTTGGGCACGTCGATGGAAATGCCATGTAGCACTTGCACTTTGCCGTAGGCTGCCTGGAGATTTTTGATTTCTAGCATGATGTGTCCTTAAGCCGCTGTGCCACCGAGGTACGCCTCGATGACTTTAGGATTTGCTTGCACTGCCGCCGGTTTGCCTTCGGCGATTTTCTGGCCGAAGTCGAGCACCGAGACGGTATCGGAAATGCTCATCACAACATCCATATGATGTTCGATGAGAATGACGGTGATGCCGTGGTCGCGGATTTTTTTGATAATTTCGATCAGCTCTTTGATGTCCGGCGCGGTCAAGCCTGCCGCCGGTTCGTCGAGCAATAACAGCGTCGGCGCGAGGCCCAAGGCGCGGCCGATTTCGAGCAGGCGTTGTTTGCCGTAGGGCAAGTTGCGCGCTTCTTCGTTGGCCAAATCTGCCAGGCCGACAAATTTCAAAATGCTCGCTGCACGAACGCGCGCGGCATGTTCTTCGCCGCTGTATTTCTTGGTGTTGAACATCACGTCGGCCAAGTTGCTGCGGTAGGCGTGATGCAAGCCGACCAGCACGTTTTCAATTGCAGTCATTTCGCCGAACAACTGTACGTTCTGGAAAGTGCGCGCAATACCGGACAGCGCGATCGACGATGGCGTGTTGCCGGAAACCTTGCTACCGTTGAACTCCACTTCGCCCGCTGTCGGCGTATAAATGCCGGTGAGCACGTTCATCATGGTCGATTTACCCGAACCGTTAGGGCCGATCAAGCCGTGAATCGAACCTTTGGCCACGCTTAAATCGACTTCGTTCAGCGCCTTCAATCCGCCGAACTGCATGAGGATTTTTTTCGCTTCGAGCAAGTTGCCGGCGACGGTAACTGCGTGGTCGGGCTTGCCCCATGCGTGTTCGTCATCACCTTTGTCGCTGATGGCTTCGTGGTAATGCACCCACTCCGGCTTGAAGTGCGCAACCACACTACGCAGCCAACCGATAATGCCTTCCTGCAAGTAATACACCACGAACAAAATCAGGAAACCGAATATGGTGATACGCCAGTTGGTCATGTTTTCCAGCGTAAATGCCGCAGCAAGTAACGCGATCGCGCCGATGACAGGAATAATCGCATTGCCGAGCGGATGGTCTTTTTTGACCAGAGTACGCACGGTGAAAAATGCCGCGCCGATAGCCGCAATCACTGCGATATAACGGAACAGGGAAATATCATCGAGCAAACTGGGCAACATCACGATGATGGTTGCGCCGAGCACCGGGCCCATGCGCGTTTTGCGTCCGCCCATAATGATAGCGAGCAAAAACAAAATGGTGAGTTCGAAGTTGAAGGTATTCGGCGCGATATACAGTTCGTTGTAGGTGTAAAGTCCGCCCGCCAAACCGGCCAGCGCGGCGCTGATGACAAACGCGATGACTTTATAGCGATACACGCTGACGCCCATACAATCCGACGCGACTGGACTACCGCGCAAAGCAGTAAAGGCGCGGCCGTAATGCGACTTCAGTATGCGATGGACGAACAACAGTGCGACCAAAAATACTGCAATGACGACATAATAATATTGTGTCTCATGCAGCACATGGCCCATCACCATAGGCTTGTTAATTTTGATCCCGAGCGGGCCTTCGGTGAGCCAAGTCATTTCGTTAATCAAAATCTGCGCGATGGTACCGAACGCCAAAGTCACCATGGCCAGATAGGGGCCAGTGACGCGCAATGCGGGCAGCGCCAGGATTAAACCAAACGCAGCGGTGACCACGATGCTGAAAGGAATCGTGGCATAAAACGGCCAGCCGAATTTAAACGTGAGCACGCCGGCGGTATAGGCGCCGATACCGAACAGCGCGGAGTGAGCCAGAGATACTTCGCCGGTGTAACCGACCACGATATCCAGACCGAATAACAGAATCGCATAAATCGCGATTTGTACCATTTGATGCACGTAGTAATCGTTCTGCTTTACCAGGAACGGCGCAGCGAGAATGAGCGCGAACGCAATCAGAGTAAATATAATTTTTGATGATTTCATGGCTTACACTTTCTTAATCGCGGTTTTGCCAAACAAACCAGCAGGCTTCACGGCCAACACCAGCAAGAGCAACAATAATCCTGGCACGTCTTTGTAACCGGTCGAGATATAAAAGCCGGTCGTGGTTTCGGCAATACCCAGTATCAGGCCACCGACGATCACGCCGAGGCCGGAGGTCAGGCCACCGATAATCGCAACGGCAAACGCTTTCAATCCCAGCACCGAGCCCATGGTCGCGCCGGTCAAGGTAATCGGCGCAATCAACACACCCGCGAACGCTGCGGTCATCGACGACAGCGCGTAAGAAAAGGTAATCACGAGGCCGGTATTAATGCCCATCAAGCCCGCCGCATCGCGGTCGGTGCTGGTAGCGACCACGGCTTTGCCGTATATCGATTTGCGGTTGAATACTTCGACCATCAACATCATGGCCAATGCACCGACCACGACCAGAATTTCCATCGCTTGCACACGGAAGCCGAAGGTTTTATAAATCCAGTCGATCGGTGCCATGGAAAACGGCGCGGGGAATTTAAGATCGTCGCGGCCCCAGATATTCTCGGCGACGTTTTTGAAAATAATGCCCAGCGCGATGGTGGACATGATCCAGCCGAATTCGGATTTGGTTTTGATTGCGGGGCGCACACCCACCCGTTCTACCAATGCGCCTTGCAGCGCGCCGAATAGCATGGCAATTGGAATCGCCAGCCAGTAATTCACACCGAAGAGCACCAGGCTCAGACCGACCAGCGCGCCTAACATCAACGCTTCACCTTGGCCGAAATTCAATGTACCGCTGGTGGCGAAAGTTAATTGGTAACCGAAAGCGATGACCGCGTAAATCATACCAAGCGCGATGCCGCTGACGATAAGTTGCAGGAAATTTTCCATGACGTATTTTCTCTTTAAATCACCCTGGATGGGCGGGGGAAAATTTTATAAAAAAGGCCAATCCGGTTCGGATTGGCCTTTGCCGAAGCTCACGCCGTATTATGCAGGCCGTGAGTTCTTTTTACTCATTATTGACCAGCGCGTACAACGTGTCCGTCTTTGATTATGCCCATAACTGGCATACCCATTTTGATCGCCTCATGATCATCGTGTGTGTATGGCTTGTCATAAGTAGCGACGACACCGTCGATCTTTTCGTTCAGGTTTTCCAATGCTTGACGCACTTTCACACCATCGGTATCGCCGGCTTGCTTGATTGCAGCAGCCAGGATGTACATGGAGTCATAACCTTGCGCAGCGGATACTGGCGAAGGAATACGACCGTTGGGTGGGTTGTACGCTTTAGTGTAAGCCTCGATGAACGACTTACGCTTAGGCGTATTGCCTTCCTGGATAAAGGTTTGCGGCATAATCGCGCCGTCACCGTTTTTACCGGCGTTGTCGATAAAGTTAGCCATCGACAAGGTCCAGCTACCGATCATCGGCACTTTCCAACCGAGCTTTTCCATACCGTTGGCGATTTGAGCCAACTCAGGACCGATAGCGTAGGTCAACACAGCTTGTGCGCCGGCATCTTTGGCTTTCAACAGTTGTGGGGTCATATCCACATCTTTAACGTTGAATTTTTCTACTGCAACAGGTGTAACACCTTTTGCCGTCAACGCTTTGAGCAAATCGTCTTTGCCTAACTGACCGTAGTTGGTCGAGTCAGCCAAAATAGCAACTTTGGTCAGCTTGCGCTTATCCACTGCTTCGCTCACGATCATCGCGGATTGGATGGTGTCATGCGCAGCATTGCGGAAAATGTAGTTGTCAGCATGCTCAGGCGCCAAAAATTGTTTGGTCACAATAGAGCCGGTAGCAACGTTGTTCATGACTGGAATTTTTGCTTCTTGATAAAAACGCTGCGAGGCCAATGCTACGCCAGTGTTGATATAGCCCACGGTAGCCACAACTTTTTCTTTGTTAATTAATTCTTGTGTCACTTGTACGCCACGTTCGTTTTTGGCTTCGTCATCGCGCTCGACGAGTTGGATTTGACGACCGAGTACGCCGCCTTTGGCGTTGATTTCGGATACGGCCAGCTTTACGCCATCACGCATCGACACACCCATAGGCGATGATCCACCCGTGAAAGGACCGGACACGCCGATTTTGATAGGATCTGCGGCAAACGCGGCGGCAGACATCACCGTCAAAGCTACCGCTGTAACCAGGGATTTCAATTTCATTTACTTCACTCCTCAGAGAATGTAGAAAAAAACAAGGGACTATCTTTGGCAGACGTTAATTGTTGTATTGCAATATATTTGTCGCCCCAAAAGCTGTCGTTTCACATAGCAAAATAAAGCCTCGCCAAGCGAAAACAGACTACATGAGCGTCAAGGCAATTGCAATCCTGATTTACCCTACCCGGATAGCACTTGCTCAACGGCAGTCTGAGTTAGGCGTTGACGTAGCCAGCTTGCAGAGGAAAATTATCCTGTGTTTGAGTAAACCATAAAAGATTTTCATGCGCCAAAATTAAAGAGCCCGCTATGCGGGCACTTCGATTTTTACTTCATTCAGTCAAATAAACTTAATCGTTATCAGCGTGAAATAAAGACAAGTCAACCGCGTCTGCCATAGCACGGTAACCCGCATCATTCGGATGCAAATGATCACCGCTGTCATACGCTGGCAACAGACGCGCTGGGTTGCTCGGATCACGTGTGGCTAGATCAAAATCAATCACTGCATCAAAAACGGCGTTGCTGCGTATCCATTGATTAATCGCTTGGCGTTTGAGTTCTTTTTCCGGCGTGAAATATCCGGTGAAGATAGTACCTTCAAATGGGGTTAAGGTGCCCACGAATATTTTAAGCCCCTTGGAGTGGGCGCGCTCGGCAAGCTGTTGCAAACCGGTAATCACTTCGTCGGCACTGACGGCCTCTGAAGCCGGCACAAATTCCCCCGGCAACCCCAGGCCGTTAACCCCCTCCAGAACAACAACATGCGTCACACCCGATTGCGCCAGCACATCACGGTCGTAGCGCGCCAAAGCATCGGGGCCAAAAACATCATGCAGCAAGCGGTTGCCGCTGATGCCCTGATTCAACACGGCCTTGTTGCCCTGGCCTTTTTTGGCATTCAGCCGCTTGGAGAAAAAATCTGGCCAGCGCTGAATGGTATCCAGCGTCGAGTTATAGCCGTCAGTAATCGAATCGCCGATGGTCACTACCGCACCGACTCTACGCGAGGCCAATACTTCGACTGCCGCCAACCAGAAGCGCGATGACTCAGTCGTGGCGACGGGCATATTGGTATGGCCCGCATAATTTCCCGCTGGCGAAATCTAGGTGGTCTGCAGGCCCAATTGATGCCATGTCGTGGGGCCAGTTTTCCCCGGTACGTAAATACTCACGGCGAGGTCGGCAAGTGCAGGCAGTTGAAGTTGCACCGGATCGCTCAGCACCAGCGCACCAGATGGGATCGTGACGGAGGTCAGACCGCGAAAACGAAGCGCACGATCTGAGCCTGCGATAATCGCAGCGGCATTAGCATGCAAGGCGATGTGCTCAGCGCCGATGACCAACGGCTCTTTGCCATAAGCATTCGATAAGCGCACGCGCACCAGATCGCCGCCGACACTCACGTGAGCGACATGACGGACGGTCTGATTGTCGAAGCCCGCATTGGTCGATCCCGGCGCGGAGTCAGCTGCCATCGGGCTGGCGCTCCAGGTGCCGACCCAATGCTGGCCACCCCCCTCTTTGGCCCATACCGATGGCGCGCCAGATAAACCCGCAAACAGCAACATCATCACGGCAGCGATGAATGCGCGTCGAGGACGATGAATGGATAAATTCATCAGCAAAGCATGTTTGATTTTGTTTGATAAAAGCTGAACGGGAAATTGCATGATTTTTCCTCCTTGGATGACAATAGGATCGGCGCGCTATCGCGCGGAAAATAAGGACAACAGAAAAAGCGGGCGGTTAAGTGATAGGCAGATTTCAGGAAACCCGATCCCGAACATCGTTAATGTGTTGCTGTTCTGCAGCCAACATTGCGTCGGCTCAAACACGCCGTCTGGCGACGGCGCTTAGTTCACTAAGTGAACTATAAAAACCATACGCCTGTTTCCAAACCATTACTACGCTGCGCAAGCTTTTCTGGCTTGCGCGGCAAATTTTCAACCAACCAAAACAATATGTAGGCGATACGGACCATGCGCGCCGAGGACAATGGTTTGTTCGATGTCGGCGGTGCGCGACGGGCCGGAAACAAAATTAACGGCGCGCGGCATGTCGCCTTTTTCTTTGCGCAATAATGCAAATCCGTCTTCCATATACGGCACGATGCGGTTTTTGTGCAGCACAGCGATATGCGTTTCAGGCACCAGACTGACTGAGGCGGTAGTCTCCTCGCCTGACAACAACATCAGTGTGCCGGTTTCGGCGAGGGCGGCGAATACGCTGGTGATGCCGATGCCGTCGCTGCCATTTGCACGGCGAAACTCCACATTGATGCCAGCACTTTTCCAATCCAGATGTTTCAATGCAGACCAAGCCACGCCTGAAGTGGGCAAATTATTTTTTTGCAAATAATCGCGACAAGCCCCGGGCACGTCATTCTCGTTCGCGACTTCGGCCAAAGTGCAAATCATTTCAGCGGAAAGTTTTTTGAAGCGTTCGAACAAATCACCTTGCAACACCGGCCGTGGCCCGATATTTTTTTGCGCGATTTGCGTTTGCACGGCATCCCGTTCCGCTTGCGTCGCCTCACCGCTACGACCTTGCGCGGCGCGAACGCGCGCCAGAATGTTAGCGCGCGCGCTCATGATTTTTCCATCGCTACTTTTGGCGCAAACTTTTCGCCGTTTTGTTTTTGCGCGTATAGCTCGCGGAAAGTTTTACCCGCCGGCGCCGGAAAATCGCGTCCGGCCGTCCAACCCTTGCCGAACGGAAGGCTGGTTATCATATTGTTTTTATTAGACATTTTTTTCATCATGCGCATGGCGATTTTACTACCGAATGCATACAACACAGGACGCTGCGCGACCCAGCTCCATACATTCAACGCCGCGCGCTCGAGCGTCGGGCGCAATTTTTTATCGACTTGCTTTTCGCGCAGCTTGCGCATTAAGTCCGGCAACGGAATTTTTACCGGACACACCACATGGCATTCGCCGCACAATGTCGAGGCGTTGGGCAGATCCAGCGCGTTTTCGAGGCCAACATATGCAGGCGTCAACACCGAACCCATCGGGCCGGGATAGACCCAGCCATACGCGTGGCCGCCGATCTGGTGATACACCGGGCAATGATTCATGCACGCGCCGCAACGAATACAACGCAGCATCTCTTGCATGTCGCTGCCGACCAGACCGGTGCGACCATTATCGACCAGAATAAAATACATGTGCTCCGGGCCGTCGAGCTCGCCTTCAGCCCGTGGGCCGGTGAGTAGCGATACATAATTGGCGATCGATTGACCTGTCGCGGAACGCGGCAGCAAACGCGCCAAGGTCGAAAAATCTTCCAAGGTCGGCACCACTTTTTCGATGCCGCTGATGGCGACATGCACTCTCGGCATGGTCGTGCTCATGCGGATATTGCCTTCATTGGAAAACAGCGCGACTGAGCCGGTTTCGGCGATGAAAAAATTGCCGCCGGAAATGCCCATCTCGGCATCAAGAAAATGCGGGCGCAAAATACCGCGCGCTTCGTACGTCATTTCGGAGATGTCGGTTTTGCGCGGCAGGTGGTGGACTTTTTCGAATAGCTCGGACACTTCTTCTTTGCTCAAATGCACAATCGGCGCGATGATGTGCGACGGTGTCGAGTTGGAAATCTGCACCACATATTCGCCAAGGTCGGTCTCTATCGGCGTGATGCCCGCTGCGGTCAGCGCGTCGTTGAGCGCGGTTTCTTCCGACACCATCGACTTGCCTTTGATGGCTTTTTTGCAGTTGTGGCGCCTGGCAATCTCGACCACCAGACGGTTCACTTCTTCGGCGTTCTCCGCCCAATACACCGTCGCGCCGCGCGCAGTAGCATTTTTTTCGAACGCTTCCAGCCACACGTCGAGGTTGTTCAATACTTTGTCGCGTATCGCGACGGCGGCATCGCGCGTGCCTTCAAAGTCATCAAGCTGAGTGATGGCTTTGGCGCGCTTCTCAATGAAGTTACCCTTCACTGACTTTAACGTCGCTTGCAGGCGCACATCGGCCAGCTTTTCCGTCGCGCGCGCTTTGAAATTCATTGATTGGACTTGCATCAGATTTCTCCTGCCAACACTTCGGCCACATGCAGCACCTGCGTTTTGTTATCGCCCAAGCGACGCAAGCGGCCTTCGATATTCAGCATGCAACCGAGATCGCCGAGCACCACTGCATCCGCGCCAGTGGCGCGGATGTTGGCGCATTTTTCATCGACCATCGCGGTAGAAATATTCCCGTACTTCACGGCAAACGTGCCGCCGAAGCCGCAACAGGTTTGACAATCCTGCATTTCTTTTATTGGCAACTCATTGATTTTATTTAATAAATCTCGTGGTTGTTGCTTCACACCGAGCTCGCGCAAACCTGAGCACGAGTCATGGTAGGTCATCGTGCCGCCGAATTTCCCCGGTACATTTTTCATTTTGGCTACATTGACCAGAAAATCGGTCAGCTCGTAAGTTCGCGCTGAAAGCGCGTTCACTTGCTGGAGAAACTCAGGCTCGTCGCGAAATAAATCAGCGTAGTGGGTGCGGATCATCCCAGCGCAGGAGCCCGAGGGCGCGACGACATACTCAAACGCGGAAAATTCTTTTATGGTTTTTTCGGCCAGCGCGCGCGCCGCTTTGCGATCGCCCGAGTTATAGCCGGGCTGCCCGCAGCAAGTTTGCGTATCCGGCACGATGACTTCACAGCCTGAGGCCTCCAATAATTTGATCGCGCTAAAACCAATACTGGGGCGCATCAAGTCGACTAGACAGGTAACAAATAATCCAACTCGCATAAAAGGTTCCGCTGATTACATTATTGGGGAAAACGCCATTATATCCTTGGCGCTGCACGCCAACATTAGAAAAAATCTGTCGGCTCGCCGGTTACGGTAGAATTCATTTTTCTTTGGCAAGTATAAACATGGCAACAGAAGACGGAAAAAATTCCATACAAGTCATCGACCGCATGATGAGTCTGCTCCATGCATTGGCGACGAATCGCGACGCTACCTCGCTGAAAGCCCTCGCCACAGCGACCGGCTTGCATCCCTCGACGACGCATCGAATTTTAGCGGTGATGGTGGAGAACCGCTTGGCCGAGCGCGTCGATGCGGGCAGTTATCGCCTCGGCATTCATTTGCTCGAACTCGGCAATGTGGTGAAAAGCCGACTCAATGTACGCCATGAAGCGCTGCCGTTTATGCGCAACCTGCAAACGGAAATCGGCGAAACGATTAATCTCAGCGTGCGCCAGAACGACGAAATTGTGTACGTCGAACGCGCCATCGGCAATCGCGGCATGATGCGTATTGTGCAAGTGGACGGTTCGCGCGCGCCGCTGCATATCACCTCGATCGGTAAAATTTTTCTGGCCGAAGACGGCGTAGAAAAATCGCGCGAGTACGCCAAGCGCACCGGCTTGCCGAAATACACGCGCAATACGTTTACCGATATGGCGAAATTTTTAAAAGAACTTGAATCGGTCAAGCAGCAAGGTTTCGCTTACGACAACGAAGAAGCAGAAACCGGCGTCGCGTGTATTGGTGCAGGTATTCGCAATGACGAAGGGTTGTTGATCGCCGGGTTATCCGTGTCGGCACCGACCGATCGGCTGGACAAAAACTGGGCGGTGAAAGTGAAAAAAACGGCAGACGATATTGCGGCTGCGTTGGGTTACAAAAAGAAAGCCTAAAGCAGGAACCTTAACCTTTGTCGCTGACCGACATGGCGACTTCATAACGATGGTTTTCAATCCACTTCTTGATCCGCGTCGCATCTGCCACGCGCGACAGCTTGCCCCACGAATCGAGCAACACAATCAACACCGGCTTGGTGCCGATACGCGCTTGCATTACCAGACATTGTCCGGCTTCTTTGATAAAGCCGGTTTTGGACAATCCGATTTGCCATTCGCTGTTGTTGATCAAACGATTGGTATTGATAAAACCCCGGCTCAGCCCAGTGTCGGGGAAGGTGAGATGCACCGCCGGCGTCGTCGTGTATTCGCGAATTAAATCGTAGCGATAGGCCGCATCGACCATGCGCGCTAAATCTTTCACCGTCGAGACATTCTCGCTCATTAAACCGGTCGAGTCGGTGAAGCGCGTGCGCGCCATCTTGAGCAGTTGTGCACGTTCATTCATTTTTGCGACGAACGCGTCTTTGCCGCCGGGAAAATTACGCGCTAAGGCGCTGGCCGCGCGATTCTCCGACGACATCAAGGCGAGGCGTAACATGTCAGTGCGCTTGAGCACGCTACCGACTGGTAAATTGGAATGCGAGCCTTTAACGACATCAATGTCGTCGTTGCTGATGATCACTGGCTCGTCCATGTCTTGTTTGCTGTCGAGCACGATCATCGCGGTCATCAGCTTGGTGATGGAGGCGATGGGTTGCAGGTTGTCGGTATTTTTGCCGAAGAGCTCAGTGCCGTTAATTTGATCAAGGACAATAGCCGAAGCGGATTGCAGGTTCGGTTTGCCGTCGCTGGTTTCGTCGGGCATCGCAGGCGCGAAATACGCTTTGCGAATATGCTTGCGGCCTTGCTTATGTTTTTTGCTGTGATAGCCGATTTTTTTTGCGGCTGGATGGCCGGCCGCATAGCTCGTGCTGATGCCGAAGCAAGCCATGAAAATAAACAACATCGTAAGCCAAACTGAAAATCGCACTGCGCCGATTCCTTTATACATGACAAGCCAAAAGTACATGTCGTTCAGGAGAGCCATTTGCACTCTCACCTTGAACATCAAGACTCTATTTTAAGTAATTGATTCTTTTGTGGTATGAACTAGATCACAGTATGCCCGACGATTTAGTCGGTTGCAATCCGGCCAAATGCCTATTCACCCAAGGGAAACACTTTAGCGTAAAATATAAACATCAATTAAATCAACTAGTTATGATTATGCGCGGAAATTGGCTATTTACGCCGCCTTTTCCGCGTGCGCGGACTCTTCTTCTTGTTGTAACGCCCACATTTGCGCATAGACACCGTTGCGCAACAGCAGCGCGTGATGGCCGCCGCGCTCAATAATCTGTCCGTGCTCCATGACTAAAATTTCATCCGCGTCGACAATTGTGGATAAGCGATGCGCGATTACCAGTGTGGTTCGGTTGGCGGCGATGTCGCGCAATTCAGCTTGAATAGTTTTTTCCGTTTTCGAATCGAGCGCCGAAGTCGCTTCGTCAAAAATTAAAATCGGTGGATTTTTCAGCAGCGTACGCGCAATCGCCACCCGTTGTTTTTCGCCGCCGGATAATTTCAGCCCGCGCTCGCCCACCATGGTGTCGTATTTATCCGGCAACGATTCGATGAACTCGCGGATATGCGCCGACTCGGCCGCCGCGATCACCTGCTCGCGCGTGGCGTTGGTGTTGCCGTAGGCGATGTTGTAATAAATCGTATCGTTAAACAACACGGTATCTTGCGGCACGATGCCGATGGCGGCGCGTAGCGATTGTTGCGTCACGCCGCGAATGTCCTGGCCGTCAATCAGAATCCGCCCGTCATTTACGTCATAAAAACGAAATAACAAACGCGCCAGCGTGGATTTCCCCGCGCCGCTGGTGCCGACTACGGCGACGCGCTTGCCAGCGGGAATATCGAAACTCACGCCGGCTAAAATTTGCCGCTTGGTTTCATAACTGAAATTGACGTTATCAAAGCGTACCGCCGCGCCATCAACTGCGAGCGATATTGCGCCGGGCGAATCCTGAATTTCTTTATTCTGCCGCATCAGCGTGAACATTTTTTCCATGTCCGCCAACGCTTGCTTGATCTCGCGATAAATCACGCCGAGAAAATTCAGCGGAATGTAGAGCTGAATTAAAAACGCATTGACCAAGACCAAATCGCCCAGCGACATCGTGCCGTTGACCACGCCATTCGCCGCCAGCGTCATCAGCGCCGTGACACCCAAGGCGATGATCAAGCTCTGCCCGGCGTTCAGCCCGGCGAGCGACGTCTGGCTGCTGACCGAAGCTTTTTCCCATTTTTGTAAATTCTCATCGTAGCGGCGCGCTTCAAATTCTTCGTTGCCGAAATATTTCACCGTCTCGTAATTGATCAATGAATCAATCGCGCGGGTATTCGCTTTAGAATCCATTTCGTTCATGGTGCGACGGAATTTGGTGCGCCACTCGGTGACGGAAATAGTGAGGACGATATAAGCGACCAGCGTGCCGAGGGTGACCACGCTAAACCAGATGTCGTATTTAACCAGCAGGATGGCCGACACTAAGCCGATTTCCAGCAAAGTCGGCACGATGCTGAACAGGGTAAAACGCATCAAGGTTTCTATCGCACGGGTGCCGCGCTCCATGTCGCGCGACACGCCGCCGGTTTGGCGCTCAAGATGAAAACGCAATGACAAGCCATGCAGGTGACGAAACACTTGCAGCGCGATGCGTCGAATCGCATGTTGCGTCACTTTGGCGAACACCATGTCGCGTAATTCGCCGAACAACGTCGTCGCCAAGCGCAGCGCGCCGTAACCGAGCAATAACAAAACCGGCAATGCGAGCAGCGCGCCGGTTTGGCCGAGGGCATCCACAATCGCTTTCAACACCAGCGGCACGGTGACGTTGGCCAGCTTCGCCAAGACTAAAAATGACAGCGCGAGCATTACGCGACCGCGATGCTCCCATAAATACGGGAGCAAGGTTTTTACGGTGGAGAAGTCACCTTTAACGGCAACAGAAGAGGATGAAGGGGACGAGGAATCTGAAGAATGTTTACGCATAATTTTCATTATACGCGAAAACCAGATTACTTAAAATAAGTAAATATAATCAAATACTTACGATTTACCCTGCACCCAGCGATTGCGTCCGTCGCGCTTGGCGCGATACAAGGCTTGATCGGCCAGCGATACCAGCTCAGAAATGCTGGTTTCATCGCGAATGATGAGTGTGCCAATACCGGCGCTGATGGTCAGCACTTTCCCGACGAAGGCAAAATCATGCTGAAGCTGCATCGCTTCAACGGCGACACGCAAGCGCTCCGCCACCGCTTCCGCGCCTTTTGCGGGCGTTTCGGGCAGCAACACGGCGAACTCTTCACCGCCGTAACGCGCCACCACGTCACCGGCGTCGCGCAATACTTCTTCCAGCGCTAACGCGACTTGCTTCAATGCCACGTCGCCTTGCTGATGGCCATAGTTATCGTTGTAGGCTTTGAATGAATCAATATCGAGCAGGATCAGCGACAACGGCAGGCCGGTGCGCTTGGCGCGGCGGGATTCACGCATTAACAAATCATCGAAGGCGCGACGATTAGCGACATTGGTCAGCGCATCGGTAAACGACACGCGCTCGAGTTCGCGGTTCACCCGTTGCAATTGTTGATTCACGCTATCCATTTCGATCGTGCGCTCACGCACGCGCTGCTCGAGATCAACGTTAGTCAAGCGCAGTTTTTCATTGCGCTTTTGCGCAGAGGATAAATTTATCCGGCTCAAGCCTAGCGCGGAAATCATGTTGGTCAGGCCAAAGCCATACCAGGGCGAGCGCACGGTAATGGTGAGTAAGCGCTGCGCCGCGCCCCAACCTGTCAGCGGTGAATAAGCCTGTGCCTCGCAGGTATATTTGCCCACCGGCAATGAATTGTATTGCACCGTCGATCCCGATAAGGGCACCGACCAGGCCGTATCAAACCCCAGCAGGCGTACCCGTACGCGCACGTTTTCTTCATCCAAATACCAGCCGGTATAGAGCGATAGTTCCAGCGTCCATTTGCCATAATCAACGGTGGCTTTCTGCCCCTCAAGCACTGGCTTGGCTTGCTTCCATTCCTGTTTGTGCAGACGAACCGTCGGCGCCGTGGTAAATTTTTCGTACTCGCGTAAATCCACAATCGCCAGCCCGGAATTCAAGCCGCACAACATCAGGCCGGGCGCGCATAAAGCCAGACTGCGGCTAGTGGTGAACTCCCACCCGTCGATGCCCATCCAAGAAGTAATTTCGCGTTTTAACTCGCCGCTAAGCGCATCAAACAAGCGCAGGCCCCCGGCGCTGCCGAGATACAAGGTGTTATCCGGGCCAAACTTGATCGACCAACCGGCCAGCGGGTCGGACGACTCGAACAAGACGCGCATCTCACCCGACTGTTCGCGCAAAAACACTTTCGCGTCATGCAAAAACGCCATCCGGCCATCGGCGTGTTGGGTAATGCCGTAGATATTAGCCGTAGGCGAGACATCATTTTCGGTAATCTGAAAAAAACCGGACGGCGATTCACGCCACAAACCATTGCCGAGTGTACCGATCCACAGGCAACCGTTGCTGTCTTCAAACAAAGTATAAACATAGCCCAGCGGTTGGCCGTTTTCAGTCAAGGCTTCGACAACATCGCCCGCGACGGTGCGCGCCAGCCCGCGTAAGGTGCCGATCCACACGCTGTTGCCGCGCTCCTGCAACACGCGGCCGGGCGCCGACAACACGCCGTGATCTGCGCCGATGCGGCGCGGCGTATTCGCGCCGATAAAAGTGTAAATGCCTTGTTGCGTAGCGGCCCAAATTTGGCCTGAAGCGGTTTCGAGAATATCCCAGACTTTTAAGTTGCGTAAGCCATCAAACTGCTGCGCACGATCGGGTTTATATAAATTGAAGCGTGCCGCGCCGCGTTCACCGCCAATCAGAAACTGTCCTTCAGATTTTTCGCGAATACTAAACACGGCGCCGATGGTATCAAGGCGCGGGCGGCGAATGGCGTGGCGCAGTGCGCTGATTTTGAAAATACCGCTGGTATCGCTGGCGACCCAGATGTTGCCGTCAAAATCAGCACACGCGTGATTAATAATATTGTCCGACAACACCATGTCGAGAATGCGCCACTCGTTCGCTTCCGCCTTCAGGCGCAAAAATTGGCTCCCAATGCCAGCCCAGAGCAAGTT
>JAYVJD010000355.1:0-2451 GCA_043769625.1 Pseudomonadota bacterium
GCGACGTTTAACTACAACCTGCGATTCCCGGGACAATACTTCGACAAAGAAACGAACACGCATTACAACTACTTCCGGGATTACAATCCGAAGACGGGACGGTACATTGAGAGTGATCCGATTGGGTTGGCGGGCGGGATTAATACTTACGGGTATGTTGGGGGGAATCCGGTTACAAAATCAGACCCGCGAGGATTAGATCCGATCACTGCATTCATGCCTCCAATATCTTTCTCGCCTGCTCCGCCGTGTGTTTGCCCGCCCGTTCCGCCATCGCCACCAGCAACGTCGTGCGATAAAAACATGGATGAAGCGAAGAAAAATTTCAACCCGTTCTGGTTTTATGATCAAGTTAAAAACAAAGGCCCATGGGACTATAAGCAGCACGGCAACCAATATCAGGCTTTTGGAAACTTCAACTTTGGCGCAACCGGCGACGCATTTGGATTCCCTTCGCAAATACTCCTTCGCGGTGCCGGTGCGGCGCAACAGAGCGCCGGCACTTCTTCATCTCAATGGGGTAATTGGTACGGTGCGTCGCCCTACGGCGATGACCCATCGGATCAAGCCGTGATTCAACAAGGGATTCAGTATTCGCAATGCAATTGCGGTAAGAAGACACCTTGATGGAACGTACTAACGGAAAACTCTAAAATATGCCGAGACTTCGAATAAGTTTGCGGACGCTAATGTTAGTGGTGAGCTTGTCCAGTCTTGTGGGCTGTGCCGAACCCGCGCGCGAAGAAATTGCGCGCGCTATCTCTCCTGATCAACTGGTTGCCGCTGTTCTAATCAAGAAGATGGCGGACGCGACAGTAAGTACTCCATTTGAAATCTATATCGTGCCGGTTGGGGAAAAGGTTCATGGAGAACCATCTCTACGCGGTGATAAATTCGAAGACATCAAGCTGGTTTGGAAAGAGCCTAAGTTCTTAGAGGTACACTATTCGAAGGGCCGCATATTCACATTTACCAATTTTTGGCAATCCGGCAATGTACAAAATTTCGGCTATACCGTGGAGCTTCGTCTAAAGCCTCAACGCAATGAGCCGTCACTATGACGGAAAAAGCAACCTTAGTCCGGACGCAATGAAACGAAATCCGGCGAACAACGATCCTGAATTTCGCGCTTCTGCTGCATCCAGGCTACAAAAACCGGTGTACCGCACTCTCGGTAATCTGCTGAAAGGGCTGGGGTCAAGTCTTGCATGCAAGCAAGTGCAGGGTGCGCCCCGCGCACGCGGATACATGTAAATTCGATAGACCACGACCCGCAACCCGCTTGCCGCCTGGCAATGCATGCCTGGAGAACCGCTATCCATACGCTTCGTGGCGCACCACATCTCAATCCAAATCGTTCGCCTCCGCCCGAGTGTTGATAAACGCAACAAGTGTAGCCCGTATGGAATGAAATAAAATACGAGGAACAATTTACCAGGCTGTTGGGCCAAATAACGAAAGTATCCCTTGCCACGACCCGCACCGTGCTTGCTTCGTGGCGAGGCAATGCCTACAAACACCTACAAACAGTCTCTGCGCGGCTCGTGGCGTAATGCCGATTAACGTCCGGTGTGAATTGCAGATGCTCCAGAGTAAGCTCGGTATGGCGGATCAGGTAACGCCGTAATCCGCCAAATGATTGCGGCCGATAGCCGAATTTGTTTCAGTTAAGTTGCAACGAGATGAAAATCTAAACTCGTCACGCCACATTTCTATCGCGCGTGCGTTCAACGATCAATATGCTTGTTTTCGGTTGCATGGCGTATTACCATACACATGATCATATCTAAAGTTAAATCATGAAAACCGAACGCGTAACGTTATTGACCTCGCCGGAGTTTAAGAGCTTTCTCACCAAAGAAGCGCGCCGCGAAGGTATCAGTGTGGCGGAGCTCGTCCGCTCTCGCTGCGAGGGTCGGCAAGGTGCCGATCAAGCAATGCTGGCGACATTGACGGTGGAATTGCGTAGTGCGGTGAAACAGGCCAAGGCTTCGCTCAAGCGCGGTCTCGACGAAGCCAATGCCGTGATGGCGGATCTGCGTGCTACGCAAGGTAAGCCGGAACAATCAGTCCCGCAACGTAAATCCCGTAAAGTCACCGGGGTAAGCGTATGAGTGTATTCGGTGATGCCATCGGTGCCATCAAAGAAGCGCTCAAGCTTGCGGACGACGTTAAGCGTGTCGGCGAGACGCTGGTTGAGATATCTAAAGAACTTCGCACTCACGATCGCCGCATCACGCGCCTAGAAGCAAAATGGGAAACCGCGGTTGAAATCGCTGCAACGCGCGCCCGGCCACGTCGCTTAGACGATAAGACCTAAAACCTACGACGCCGCCCATCGCCTGGTTCAAATCACCAATGCCGCCGGCGACAAGCTCGTCTATACCCTGGACCTGATGGGCAACCGCACCAAGGAAGAAGTATTCGATGCGGGCAATAACGTCGTGCAGC